>JAFSTR010000146.1 GCA_017445665.1 Butyrivibrio sp.
TCGTATCACACATCCCCGGACTTATAGTATTTGCCATTGTTGTAGTAATTATTGTGCTGATTATCAGAGCAATTGTTGTGGGAAGCAAGAAGAAAAAAGCTAAGAAGATGCAGATGATGTATCAGGCAGCTGCGCAGAACACAGCTGCAGCACCAACTAACCAGGCACCTCTGCAGGCTAAAGAGCCTGAAAAAGGAAACGATGGAAATAAGTAATTTTAAAACAGGATTTGTAACTTTAATAGGGCGCCCCAATGTTGGTAAGTCAACTCTGATGAACCATCTCATTGGGCAGAAGATCGCCATAACCTCCAATAAGCCTCAGACCACAAGAAACAGGATCATGACTGTTTTTACCGATGATGAGGCCCAGATGATATTTCTTGATACGCCGGGTATCCATGACACCAAGAATAAGCTTGGTGAGTATATGACCAAAGTGGCAAAGAGCACGCTTGAGGAGGTTGATCTTATCCTGTGGCTTGTTGAGCCCAGCACCTATATCGGTGAAGTGGAGAAGTCTATTATTGAGGAACTTAAAAAATCCAAAAAGCCGATCATCCTGGTCATCAACAAAATAGATACCGTTTCACCCGAATCTCTTCAGAAGTTTGAAGATGTTTACATGAAGGAAATGGACTTTTCCAAAGTGGTGAAGGTTGCGGCGCTTAAAGGACAGAACGTTGACGGAGTTCTTGCTGCTATCAAGGAATTTCTTCCTTACGGGCCTGCGCTTTACGATGAGGATACCATTACCGATCAGCCCGAGAGACAGATCGTAGCGGAGATCATCAGAGAGAAGGCCCTTCGTCTTCTTCAGGATGAGGTTCCTCACGGGATTGCTGTAACTATAGAGACCATGAGGATGAGGGAGAAAAAGGCTGAAAAGCGGGGGAAAAAGAGACATCAGCATCCTCCAAAGAAGAGCGCTCTGGAGAAACAGATGGCTGAGGATATGGATGACCTTTCGGATGGCCCGGTCATTTTTTCCCTGGATGACATGAATGCAGAGGAAGAGGCGTACGATCCAAACGGAATAATGGATATTGAAGCAACTGTCATCTGCGAGAAAGATTCCCACAAGGGAATCGTCATCGGAAAGGGCGGCGCTATGCTAAAGAGGATCGGCAGCGCAGCCAGAAAAGACATCGAGGAACTCGTCGGCTGCCAGGTCAATCTGCAGCTCTTTGTCAAAGTCAGGAGAGACTGGCGCGATGATACGCAGCAGATGAAGAATTTCGGTTACAATCCAAAGGATTTTAAGTAGGAGCTTTTGATGGAAGATATCATAACCGTCAGAGGAATAGTGTTAAAGCATAGCCCCAGTGGGGATTATGACTGGGTAGCAACTATATTCACCGCTGAGAGAGGCAAGATAACAGCCTTTGCCAGAAGCGCAAGAAAACCAAACGGACGGCTCTCGGGCTGTGTTGAGCCATTCTGCTTCGGGACATTTAAGCTTTTTGTGGGAAAGAGTTCCTACAATATAGTAGAGGCGGATATAGAAAACTATTTCGAAGGCTTTAGGGGGGATCTTGAAGGTGCCTGTTACGGCACCTTTTTCCTTGAACTGGCATCTTACTATTCCAAAGAGAATATTGAGGACAGGGAGCTGCTCAATCTTTTGTACATCTCCTTAAAGGCCCTGCAAAAGGAATCCATTCCCAACAAGCTTGCCAGATGCGTGTTTGAGCTAAAGAGCCTTCAGATCGAAGGAGAGTATCCGGGGGCTCCCGGAGGAATGGAAATCCTTGATTCCACAAGATATGCATTATCTCATATAGAGAAGGCTCAGCTGGAGAAGCTTTATACATTTAATGTGAGTGAAGAAGTACTTAATGAACTGTGTAAAGTAACATCTTTATACAGAAGAAAGTTTATTGACAGGACACTAAAAAGCATGGAAATGCTCGCCACCTTCGACGATGCCCTGTAAAGAAGGCGCTATTGAAAAAGAAAAATGATTTGGATATAATTACTTTGTTTGTGAGGTGAAAAGGTGGTAGTTATGGGTGATTTAAGATCCGCTTTCAGAGTTGAGAGAAAAGTTGCGGCTTTAGTCGTGATGTCTTTTACCATATTGGGAATGACTGCATGCGGAAAAGAGACTGCAGGTGTCTCATCTGTGTCCGTAGACAAGGACGGCAAGGTGACCAGCGTCCTGTATGAGGAGTTCGACAAGGACTACTACAGTCTGGATGAACTGACGAACATGGCTGAGGATGAGATTTCCAGATACAATGCGGAGTATGAAACACCCAGGATCACGCTCTCAGATGCACATATCCTTGAGGATGAATCAGTTGTCGAACTGACAATGAATTTTGAGAGTGCATCGGATTACTCGTATTACAATCAGGTAGATATGTTCTACGGTACTGTTGGAGAGGCAAGAGAAGCAGGTTATGAACTGAACCTGAATCTGGTAGACGACAAGGGAGATAAGATCGATCCTTCCCTGATTGATCAGAATCCGGACAGACACATCATTATCACAAGCGATAAGACTAATATAAAGACTCCGTATGGCATCTCATATATGTCCAAGGGAGTTACATGCACAGGTAAAAAGGAAGCAGAGCTAGCGTCAGTAACAGCTGATTATGCACAGCTCCTTCTTTCAAAATAAGAAACATAAGCAGAGAGGAATATTTAACATGGAAAAATCAGCAAAGACAATGGACAAGATTGTTGCTCTGGCAAAGGGTAGAGGCTTTATCTATCCCGGATCTGAGATCTATGGCGGACTGGCGAATACTTGGGACTACGGTAATCTCGGTGTAGAGTTCAAGAACAATGTCAAGAAGGCATGGTGGCAGAAGTTCGTACAGGAGAGCCCATACAATGTAGGCGTAGACTGTGCGATCCTTATGAACCCTCAGACATGGGTTGCGTCAGGACATCTTGGTGGATTCTCTGATCCTCTTATGGATTGTAAAGAGTGTCACGAGAGATTCAGAGCAGACAAGATAATTGAGGACTTTGCTGCTGAGAACAATATTACTCTTGAGACATCTGTTGACGGATGGTCTCACGAGGAGATGGAGAAGTTCATTAACGATCACAACGTTCCATGTCCTTCATGCGGTAAGCATGACTTTACAAGCATCAGAGAGTTTAACCTTATGTTCAAGACATTCCAGGGTGTAACAGAGGATGCCAAGGATACAGTATACCTTCGTCCCGAGACAGCTCAAGGTATTTTCGTAAACTTCAAGAACGTACAGCGTTCATCACGTAAGAAGGTACCTTTCGGAATCTGCCAGGTTGGTAAGAGCTTCCGTAACGAGATCACACCCGGTAACTTCACATTCCGTACAAGAGAGTTCGAGCAGATGGAGCTTGAGTTCTTCTGCAAGCCCGGAACACAGACAGAGTGGTTTGAGTACTGGAGAAAGTTCTGCTATGAGTGGCTTCTTTCTCTCGGTATCAAGAAAGAGAACCTTCGTCTTCGTGACCACGATCCTGAGGAGCTTTCATTCTACTCAGATCATACAACAGATATCGAGTACGCATTCCCATTCACAGAGTGGGGCGAGCTTTGGGGAATTGCTTCAAGAACAGATTACGACCTCACACGCCACCAGGAGACATCAGGACAGTCTATGGAGTACTTCGATGATGAGACAAATGAGAAGTACATCCCTTATGTTGTTGAACCTTCACTTGGCGCAGACCGTGTGGCTCTTGCATTCCTTTGCGAAGCTTACGATGAGGAGAACCTTGGAACCGAGGACAAGCCTGATATGAGAACAGTCCTTCGTTTCCATCCTGCGATCGCACCTGTTAAGATCGGTATCCTTCCTCTTTCCAAGAAGCTTAACGAAGGCGCAGAGAAGATCTACGCACAGCTTTCCAAGAAGTACAACTGCGAGTTTGACGACAGAGGAAATATCGGTAAGAGATACCGCAGACAGGATGAGATCGGAACACCTTTCTGCATCACATACGATTTTGATTCAGAGACAGATGGCAAGGTAACAGTTAGATTCAGGGATTCAATGGAGCAGGAGAGAATTGCCATTGATGAGCTTGAGAACTTCTTTGCTGATAAGTTTACATTCTAAGAAGTTTTTGGAGGAATTATTAAATGAAACAGTTTACTGCTAATGAGCTTAGAAAGGCATGGAAGGACTTCTACATCAAGAGAGGTCACGTTGACTGTGGCGCCGTATCACTTGTATCAGACGGTTCAACAGGTGTTATGTTCAACGTAGCAGGTATGCAGCCACTTATGCCTTATTTACTTGGTAAGAAGCATCCTATGGGAACAAGACTTTGCAATGTTCAGGGATGTGTTCGTACCAACGATATAGACTCCGTAGGTGACAAGAGCCACGGAACTTTCTTCGAGATGATGGGAAGCTGGTCTCTTGGTGACTACTTCAAGAAAGAGCGTTGCCAGTGGAGCTTTGAGCTTCTTACAGAGCTCTTCGGATTTGATGCAGATCACCTTGCAGCTACAGTATTTGCGGGAGATGAGAACGCACCAAGAGATGAAGAGGGCGCTAAATACCGTATTGAATCAGGATTTAAGCCTGAGAACATATTCTATCTTCCTGCAGAAGATAACTGGTGGGGCCTTGAATACGGTCCCTGCGGTCCTGACTCAGAGATGTTCTATGTAAAAGATGTTCCGGATTGCGGACCGAATTGCGGACCCGGATGTCACTGCGGTAAGTACACTGAGATCGGTAACGATGTATTTATGCAGTATGAGAAGCATCATGACGGATCACTTACTCCTCTTTCACAGAAGAACGTTGATACCGGATGGGGACTTGAGAGAATCCTTGCATTCCTTAACGGTGTTGATGATGTATACAAGATCGACCTTCATGCTCCTGTTATCGCTTATATTGCAAAAGAGAGCGGAATAGAGTACGAAGCAGACGAGAAGTCAACAAGATCCATGAGGATCCTTGCTGATCACACAAGAACAGCAGTAATGCTCATCGGTGACGAGGCAAGACTTCTTCCTTCAAATACAGGAGCAGGATATATCCTTAGAAGACTTATCCGTCGTGCCGTAAGACACGCAAGAGCACTTGGACTTAAGAAGGAGCAGATCCTCGGAGTAGCAACAATTTATCTTGATGAGTACTCAGAGAGCTATCCTAATCTTGTTAAGTACCGTGAGTTCGTTTTAAGAGAACTCGGAAGAGAGATTGACCGTTTCGAGTCAACTCTTGAGAACGGTATGAAGGAGTTCAAGAAGATCCTTGATAAGACTTCAGGCGAAGGCAAGAAGGAGGTTGACGGCAAGGACGCATTCTTCCTTTATGATACATTCGGATTCCCCGTTGAGCTCACAGTTGAGCTTGCAGAGGAGGAAGGCTTTACCGTAGATGAGGTAGGATTTGCCAAGGCTATGGAAGAGCAGAAACAGAAGGCAAGAGACAATCAGAACTTCTCAGCTAACCTTGAGGCAGGCGTAGGAGTATTTGATTCTCTTGATGAGTCGGTAACTTCTGAATTTGTGGGATACACATCTATCACAGCAGACGGCAAGGTTGTTGCAATGGCTGATGAGGCGCTTGCTGACGAACTTGCTTGCGGCGCTAAGGGAAGCATCATTACAGATGTAACTCCTTTCTACGGAACAATGGGTGGACAGGTTGGCGATATCGGTGTTATCGAAGGCGCTAACGGTGCTAAGTTCACTGTTACAGATACCATCCATGTTGCAGGCGGCAGAACAGCTCACGTGGGTGAAGTTACAGAAGGAACCTTCAAGGTTGGAGATGCTGTTAAACTCAGCGTAGATGCCGAGAACAGAGCTAAGACCTGCAGAAACCACAGTGCAACTCACCTTCTTCAGAAGGCACTTCAGGAAGTACTTGGTGACCATGTTGAGCAGGCCGGTTCTTATCAGGATCCTGACAAGACAAGATTTGACTTCTCACATCATCAGGCTATGACAGCTGAGGAGATCAGAAAGGTTGAGGACCTTGTAAACGAGAAGATCGCAGCAGCACTTCCTGTTGTCACAGAAGAGATGACAATGGAAGAGGCCAAGAAGACAGGAGCTATGGCTCTGTTTGGTGAGAAATACGGCGAGAGAGTCCGCGTAGTCAAGATGGGAGATTTCTCAATCGAGCTCTGCGGTGGTACTCACGTATCAAATACAAGCCATGTGGGAATCTTTAAGATCGTTTCAGAGAGCGGCGTTGCAGCAGGCGTTCGTCGTATCGAGGCTCTCACAGGAAGCAATGCAAGAAATTACTACAGGGATGTTGAGAACAGACTTGACGAGGCAGCCAAGGCACTTAAGACAACACCTGTTGATGTTTGCGAACATATTAAGAAGCTCCAGGAGGAGCTTAAGGCTCTTAAGAGTGAGAACGAGTCCTTAAAGAGCAAAGAAGCTAAGGCAGCTCTTGGCGATGTTAATGACCAGGTAAAAGAAGTTAAGGGAGTTAAGCTCCTTGCAACATCACTTAAGGGTGTTGATATGAACGGCCTTAGAGATCTGGGAGACCAGATGAAAGCTAAGCTTGGCGAGGGTGTAGTAGTTCTTATCTCTGAGCTTGATGGCAAGGTTAACCTTGTTACTATGGCTACTGACGGAGCAATGGCAAAGGGAGCTCACGCAGGAAATCTTGTAAAGGCAATTGCACCTAAGGTTGGTGGCGGCGGCGGTGGTCGTCCGAACATGGCTCAGGCAGGCGGTAAGAACCCTGCAGGTATTGCAGATGCCATTGCAGAGGCAGAGAAAGTCCTTGGTGAGCAGATAGGGTAACTAGAGGATATGAGTCTATTCGATATTCTACAGATAAAGGCATCAAGTGAAGATGGCTTTGAAGAAGAATTAAAAGAGCTTGAGACTCAGAAACAGCATATTATTAGTGAAATCGGTGAAAGGTTTGCAGCTGAAAACCGCTACAATGATATGTCAGGAACCGAATACGAGGACCTTTTTGACAGACTCTCCGAGATAGAGAGTGAGATGGATAAGGCCCTTGATGAGGGTTCTGTTGATGAAGTACTTAAGGGTGATGAAGACACTCAGCAGTACGAGACGGGAAGCTCAAACAGACGCCTTCAGACAAGGCTTGTTATTTCCGGAACTGTGCTGTTTGTCGTAGTATGCCTTGGCATAGGCTTTGCCCTTTTGAACAGAAAACCTGAGGTTGATCTGGGACCTGACAGTACAAGTCAGGAAATAGTAAGTACAGCGCCCGATGAAGCTTCGGCTGAGAGTACTTATGTATCCCCGGAGCAGCTCATGGACGAGTTTGGTCTTTTTAAGTCAAACCGTGCCAACTATGGCAATGGCCAGGTTCTTGATTATAACAAGTATAAGAGATACGACTCTGAGATAACCGGCTTTTCTTTCAGCTATCCTTCAGACATTTACAACAGTGTCAATGTGGAGAATAACTCAGATGAGGGAGAGTTCGGCAAGACAATACGGAGCATCTCGTTCTCGGGATCTGACGGATCCATGGCGGATTTTGCTGTTTATGAGAACGGTCTTTCTTACAAGAACGATCTGGATGCAATGACGGAATTTGTTCTGAGAACAGAGAAGGATAAGCTCTTTTCACCTGTTATAGAAAAGAACCAGGTTTCCAAGGATAAAGATAATGCGATAGTGATCCTTTCAGCCTACGCTGACGGAGGCGCTGATTCAGAGCGTGTTTATGATCTGTGCAGGATTGAGAAGGAAAAGATATATCAGATGAAGATTACCTTCCCAAGGCCGGCGGGTGAGGAGGAAGACAGGCAGAAAGCCTATTATTCCTATGTGCTTTACAATCTTTGCGGATTCAGCGGGTCTAATACGGACAAACTCGAGAGCTTCGAGGAGTTCGTCGACAGGAAGTATAACAACTTCCAGCTTGCTGACTGGCAAAAGAGCATCTTCTGGGGCATCATGGACAATATGGTCACCAGCAGAGAGCTGTACGACCAGCAGGGAAGGGACTATGTGGTACCTGTAGGAACCACTCAGGAACTGGCAGCGCTTTTGTCCAAGGATTCGCTTCTTCTTCAGATGTATCTGAGGGCAGGAGTCAACAAGGACAGCGAGAACATCCAGTCTGAGCGATTTGCCTGCATAGTTGATCTTGGTGATAACGGTACAGATATGTACTTTAAGAGCGAGGTCGGAAAAGAGGAGTTTGAGAAATTTTATTCTCAGGCTGTCGGAGAAAAGGATGTCCTTAATGGATCGCTGGATTATGCCAGGACATTTTACCGGGATCTGTTTTCACTGGAGCTGGATGTGAGCGATGTCATGCAGGATAATCCAAGTGTTTATCCGGGAGATTCTTCACTTCTGCTGTACAGCCCAAGCTATGACGAACTTGTCTATGCCAGCGGATACGGAAACAGAAACAGAGTCGACGGACCTGATGACTGGGATTACAACGAAGAGCTCCAGTGCTTTGACTATCATATGGGCCCTGTGTATGAGCTCAGCGTGACAGATCTTAACTGGCAGCAAAAGAGAGACGAAGAAGATCCGGGTAACGGGATCTACATCGCACATATAAGACCATATACCAATAATTCACTTGGATTTAAGCTCCTTGGTATTGAAAGAGTAGAATAAATAAAAGAAATTTAAATTTTCCCTTGACGATTTTTGGGTTTTGTGCAATAATATGTGATGTTATGTGAGTAAATAGCTCAAAACATAGCAAATAACCCAATCAGTCATGTACTTGAAGGGACTGAAGGGAGGGTAAGAGTAGAGATGTCAACTGTAGTAGTAAAAGAAAACGAGACTTTGGATAGCGCACTGCGTCGTTTTAAGAGAAGTTGCGCAAAGGCTGGTATCCA
>JAFSTR010000147.1 GCA_017445665.1 Butyrivibrio sp.
GGACACACTCACGGATGCTGAATATGATGAGCTGGTTTCAGAGTTTGGCAAGGCAAGTGTTGACTATCAGATACAGCGTATCAGGGATCGTGGCTATAAGGGCTGCCTTAACTACGAGACCATAAGGACCTGGTGCAAGGAAAGGCTTGGTAGACCGTCAGCTTTTCAGAGTTCGCCGCCGAAGAAGAATGCCTTCTGCAATTTCCCGCAGAACGAGTATGACTTTGAAGAGTTGGAAAAGCTGCTTTTATGTAACTAAAAACAAATCTTAGATAAAACGGAGGAATTTAAAGGTATGAATAATTTATATGCAGATGGAAAGTTAGTGATCGGAATTGATCACGGTTACGGAAACATGAAAACAAGGAATGTGGTGTTTAAGAGTGGTGTTAAGTCCTATAGCGAGGAGCCCGCCGTTGCAACAAATGTCCTGCAGCTTGATGGCGTCTACTACGTTATAGGCGAGAGCCACAAAGTATTCATTGCCAATAAGGATGAGGACGATGATTACTATATCCTCACGCTGGCAGCAATTGCAAAAGAGCTTGAGATCAGAGGCCTAAGATCAGCCGATCTGATACTTGCTGTAGGGCTTCCACTGCACTGGATGTCCAAGCAGAAAAGCTCATTCAGGGATTATCTGATGAGAAGACCGGAAGTCAGCTACAGGTATTGCGGGAAGTAT
This sequence comes from Butyrivibrio sp., assembly GCA_017445665.1. Lineage (GTDB taxonomy): Bacteria > Bacillota > Clostridia > Lachnospirales > Lachnospiraceae > Butyrivibrio. The sequence continues at coordinate 686 of JAFSTR010000147.1, forward strand.
TACCACATCAGAGTATGTGACGTAGCAATCTACCCTCAGGGATATGTTGCCATAGCAGCTTCCCTTGGTGACTATAAGGGAGTGCATATGCTGGCTGACATAGGCAATGGCACCATGAACACTCTGGTGATCACAAACGGTCGTCCCTTATCTGATAAGAAGTTTACAGATAAGATCGGCGTTCATGAGTGCGTAAAGCATATCATGAACGAGGTTCAGGCTGAATGCGGAAAGATCCCTGATGAAAGCATTATCGAGGATTTTCTCATAAATGGAACTTCGGATGTTTCAGAGAGAATCCAGGATGTGATGCGTAGAGAGGCAGTCAGATATACGGAAATGATCTTCGATAAGCTCAGCGAGTACGAATATGATCCGGAGCTGGTAAAGCTCCATATCATTGGAGGCGGTGGATGCCTTATAAGGAACTTCGGAAAATATGATACTTCAAGCGTAGAGATAATCGAAGACATCTGTGCAACAGCTAAAGGCTATGAGGAACTATACAATTCACAGTATCTTGCGAGGAAGGGAGCTTAAGCTCTCTTCCGTGAGGTAATGTCATGGAAGAAAAAAGACTAAGCATAAGATTTCGGATGGATAATTCTCAGGACAAGAAAGCATGGGAGTTGTTGCAAACGCTTTCTGCCAAAGAGAATGTATCAAAGAACGCAATTGCCCTGAAACTCATCTGTAGAGGGGCAGATACTTGTGATTCTCTGGGCGACAGCTCTTTGGACTCACTTGCCATGAAGATTGCAGATCTTGTTACTGACAAACTATCAGCAACTGCGGAGACCGTAAAGATCATTCCAGCAACCAATGAGGTATTATCTGCTGAGGCTGAAAAGCTCTCTGCTCCAAGCCCGGATGATGAGATCAGAACTGTCAGCAAAGAAGCCCTAAGTTTTCTTGATGATTTTTAATATGGCATCAAAATGATGTCACCATAAAAAATGTAAAGGCATCAAAGTGATGTCATCCCAACACAATATCGATTGCTCGCCAGAGCGAGGCGATTTACCAGAAATGATATAGGCGCTGTTCGCACCCATATCATTTCTTCCCGAGCCGTAGATACAAGACCACTGCGAAGGGGCAAATAGTCCACC
>JAFSTR010000018.1 GCA_017445665.1 Butyrivibrio sp.
AATGTTCTCTTTTGCCATAATAACAGTGCCGCAGATGCCTGAGTACACTACAGAGATCCGCATGTACAGCTGGGCGATACTCTTTGTCACGGCAGCCATGCTCCACGGCTTTGATCTTCTGGACCATATTCTGGGGAAGAGAGGCCAGGGGTGGGATATTCCGGATGGCATAATGCTCTGGCTCTACACCACAGCAGCTGCCTACACCCACTACTATGCTGCATTCTGCATCGGGATCATTTACGGGATACTTGTTGTCTGGATGCTGGTTTACTATATCAGAGTAGCCGGCAAAAAGACTGAAGGCAAGATCAGCCTCAAGGCAGCAGCCACACTGATCGTTGCCTTGAACCTCACCATCGCTTCTTACATACCATGGGTTTCCGCCCTGATGTCGCAGGTGAGTGCAGTTAAGGCCAATTACTGGATCCAGCCCGTGGGCCTTAGGAGCATCGGCAGTGCAATGAAGTATCTCTTTAAGGGGTACTTTGACAACTACACGCTGGCTGTGATCACAGCAGTTATAATGGTCATCCTTATAACTTTCCTCTTTGTGAGAACCCTTCTTAGGGCCATCAGGGGAAAAGAGCTCAAGGATGCCCTGACACTGTTTTCTCTGTCGGTACTTCCCCTGGTGCTTATCATGGGGCTTGTAGCCTCTGTCCTTTTGAGACCTGTGTTCGTGAACAGATACCTTATACCGGCTTACGGCTGCTTCTGGCTCGCTGTTTCAAGCATGGTATCCTTTGAGATCGACCGTGTTTACAAGAGGGAGAAGGGCGAACTTTACGGAAAGATCGCAGGAGTTCTTCTTGCGGCGCTCATAATCCAGGTGGGAGCCATAGACTTTAAGGTCTTTATCGGCAATGAGAAATATCGTATGGAAAATATTGAGAAGACCCTTGATATGCTTCAGGGCGTCAGCTCAGATACCATAATCATCAGCAACTTTGAGCATGTACAGGGCCTTTTGTCCTATTATCTGAACAAGGGAGATGAGGATTACAAGGTCTATCTCTACGGGGCAGAACCTGAGGCTCTGATAAAAGAGACTGTTCCTGGGCTTGAGACCATAGAAGATCCGATAGATATTGCCAATTACCTGGATGCGGGCAAAAAAGTCCTTTTCCTTGGCAGCTTTAATTCCAGGGAGGTGATCCTTCAGGAATGGAATGACGAATATTCCATCACTTCCGAGAATGAGGGAAGCTATCTTATGGAGAGATACTGGTTCGATGTGTTCAGACTCAGCAGATGATCATTGATTTCGGAGAAGTTATGAAGAAGAGAATTTTTGGAATGGTAATGACTGCTGTCATGATAATAATGGCAGTGCTAAGCATAAATGTTACAGAGGTATTTGCGGAAGCGGACCTTAAGGAGGCACGCTTTTGCAGCTTCGTTGTGCCGCCTCAGTTTACCCCGAGCGGTGAAAAGGGTCTTTTCATAAACAAGGAATACCCCATGGAGTCATCATCCATCACTTACAGCGTCTACTACAACGGGCAGGATGCGGTGCTGACTAACAGGGAGAAGGCTGTAATGGCCGGGAACGGGGAGCCCAAGGTTACCGATAAGTCCACAGACCTTACAAAAGAGATCTACCAGGAGACCATCGCTGCAGCTTATAACAGTGAGTATGGCGAGGATGTGGGATATTCCGTAAGCTCTTTTGACAAAATAACTGTTGATGGCCATCCGGGCTATAAGATCGAAGCCACCTTCCAGGCGGCGGATCAGGAGAGAGTCTATCAGACTGTATATATGCTCCTGTCTAAATACAGAACTTTTACCATCACCTTCCAGAGAGCGGAAGATGATGACTGTCTTGACGC
>JAFSTR010000148.1 GCA_017445665.1 Butyrivibrio sp.
TGCTTGCAATCATGAATCCTGATGACAAAGCAGGACTTGAGGCAGCACTTAGATTAAAAGATCAGGATGGCGCAGAAGTAACCGTTGTTACAATGGGACTTCCAAAGGCCGAGGCAGTTCTTCGTGAGGCTATGGCTATGGGCGCTGACAAGGCAGTTCTTGTAACAGACAGAGTTCTCGGCGGTGCTGACACATGGGCAACATCTTCAACAATTGCCGGCGCACTTAGAAACCTTGAGTATGATCTCGTTATCACAGGCCGTCAGGCTATCGATGGAGATACAGCACAGGTTGGTCCTCAGATTTCTGAGCACCTTCACCTTCCTGTAATCTCATATGCTGAGGAAATCAAGGTTGATGAGAAGGCTAAGACTGTTGAAGTTAAGAGACAGTTCGAAGACAGATATCACATTGTAAAGGCTAAGATGCCTTGCCTTATAACAGCTCTTTCAGAGCTCAATGAGCCCAGATATATGACTCCAGGCGGAATTTTCGATGCTTTCGAGAAGGAAGTTACAGTTTGGGGAAGAGCAGATCTTAAGGATGTTGACGATTCAAACCTTGGTCTTAAGGGATCACCTACACAGATCGCAAAGGCTTCTGATAAGGTTAAGAAGGGACAGGGCGAGAAGATTGCTCCTGACTCAGTTGACGAAGCAGTTGATTATCTTGTAGGCAAACTTACAGAGAAGCACGTCATTTAAGTTATATAGGGACGAAAAGTTTCATTTATGGCTGCTGGCAGCCGTTTAAATGAAACAATGCGTATGTCGCTATAACTAATTTTTTTAGAATAAAGGAGAATAGTCATGTCTTTAGAAGAATATAAGGGTGTATTTATATTTGCTCAGCAGGTAGACAATGAGCTTTCAGGCATTGCTCTTGAACTTCTGGGCAAAGCTAAGGATCTTGCAAAAGACCTTGATGAGAAAAAAGTAACAGCTGTACTTCTTGGAAGCGATGTTAAGGGTCTTGTTGACAAGCTTGCAGAGTATGGTGCTGACAGAGTAATCGTAGTTGATGATCCTGCTCTTAAGGATTACAGAACAGAGCCTTACACACACGCTCTTGCATCTGTTATCAACGAGTACAAGCCAGAGATCCTTCTTGTTGGTGCAACAGCCATCGGTAGAGATCTTGGCCCTAGAGTATCATCAAGAGTACATACAGGACTTACAGCTGACTGTACACAGCTTGAGATTGGTGATTTCCCTCTTGAGCCAGTAGCTGGCAGAGAGCAGAAGCACAAACAGCTTCTTATGACTCGTCCTGCATTTGGTGGAAACACAATCGCTACAATCGCTTGTCCTGATTTCCGTCCTCAGATGGCTACAGTTCGTCCAGGCGTTATGCAGAAGATCGAGCCTGTAAAGGGCGCTAAGGCAGAGGTTGTTGATTACAACCCTGGTTTCGAAGAGAACAATTGCTACACAGAGATCCTTAAGATCGTTAAGGAGACATCTTCTGTAGCTGATATCCAGGCTGCTAAGATCCTTGTATCCGGTGGTCGTGGAGTTGGTTCACCTGAGAACTTCAAGCTCCTTGATGACCTCGCAGAGGTTCTTAACGGAACAGTTTCCTGCTCACGTGCAGTTGTAGATTCAGGCTGGAAGCCAAAGGATCTCCAGGTTGGTCAGACAGGTAAGACAGTACGTCCTCAGCTCTACTTCGCTATCGGTATTTCAGGTGCTATCCAGCACGTAGCAGGTATGGAAGAGTCTGACATCATCATCGCTATCAACAAAGATGAGAATGCTCCTATCTTTGATGTAGCTGACTATGGTGTAGTTGGAGACCTTAACAAGGTTGTTCCTGCACTTACAAAGAAGATCAAAGAGGCTCTTGCAGCTAAGGGCTGATCGGATCAGACATAATATGTGAATTATTGGTTGCCCCGAGTGGTTCATGTAATCGCTCGGGGCAATTTTTCATGTTAAATTGATGGATCGGGATTTTTGATAAAATCATGGATTCTATATATAATGATATAGAATTGCGAGAATATTATTGAGATAAACAGAAAGAGGAAAGAATGGATAAAAAGCAAAAATTGCTTGATCTTATAGATAAGGCAGGTAAAGGCAGCATTGAGGCAGCTGAGGAAATTGCTATAGGATACTTTAAAGGTGAATTCGGAGAGAAGAACCTTGTTAAGGCCAAAAAATGGGCATCTTATGCAGCAAAGCATGGCAGTGAAAAAGCTGCAGAGATAATGGAGAAGTTTTGATATATGAAAAGGGTGAAGAAACCGCTTTTAGTTGTTACGGCTCTTTTTTTATCGATGGCGCTTGTATCCTGCGGGGGTAAAAGCTCAGACGGTGTTGCAGATCCTGATGCCACAGCAAAAGAAGATGGCAAAGGCGCTATCGCGGAAAAGGTGATACTTCCGGAGGTCGATGAGTTTGACCCGGGAATGTCACAGGCACATTTTATCAGCGCGCCGTATTCTGATAACGACAATGACACCGGCATCACAGAATATGAGATCAGTTATGAGATGACAATTGATAACACTGATGCGTGCTTTGTGATAGGAGATGCAAGGGGAGAATTCGGAGATCTGATACTGTGCAGTATTTCTGATCATGGCAGCAGTGATGAGGCAGATGGCATACACCGGGGAACGTTTTCTTTAAAACATTTTCAAAACGGACTTGCAGACCACGGATTTGATGAGAGCGAATTCGAAATAGAAGGCCGGGATAGCGGTGTTTACTCGGTAGAGCTTAGCGTAAAGGGGCAGGAACTATCTGCAATCGTTAACTCTGTAGATATCGCTGACTTTGAAATCCCAGGATTTGATCTTGGATGTGTCGGCACTTATAAGAGCAGGGGCTCTTCTTTTGCTTATATTGATAACATAGTTGTAAGCAGCAATGGAAAGACGCTTTTTAGTGATGATTTCGATGGTGATTTTGAGAATAACCTCTTTGAGTACAACTATGAAAACGAACAGACAGGTGCTTTTTCGCCCTGGCATGTAAATGTGACGCCCGTTGCCAATGGGGCGGAGACCGGCGAAGAGGCAAATAATAAACTTAGGGTTTCATCGGGCTTTGTCCTTTCAGAAACCAAGGCACAGCCGGCACCTGTTTTTGCGAGAGAATTTGATTGCAGGGTAAAAGAGCTGGATAAAGCGTATCTTTATATGACAGCACTTGGAAGCTTTGAGGCTTCAGTTAACGGCACAGCAGTCTCCGACAGCTTTTTTGACCCGGGGAAAATGGTTTATGACAGTTACCTGAACTACATTGCAATCGATGTTACGCAGCTGCTTCAGGAGCATAACACCTTCAATATAGCTCTTTTTCACGGCTTTTTTGACAGAGGCAACGGTTATCCTGAAACTGCAAGCAGATGGGGCAAAGAGACGGCGCTAAAGGGTGAGATCGTGCTTACTTACAAGGACGGGACAAAGGATATCATCCCGACAGACGATGAGTTTTTTGTGTACACAAATAGCCGCTATCGTTTTGCTGATATTTATCAGGGTGAAGTGATCGATGACAGGTATGAGACTTCGGATAAAGAGAAGGTTCTGGTGGACAATGTAGATGAGTCGTTTTTGGCGCTCCCTCTTTTGCCAAAGGAAAACGAGTCTGTAAAGGCTGTTGAGGTAAGGGATTATGTCAGTGTTTCTGAGCCTGTAAAGGGGCACTTCGTCTACGACTTTGGGCAGAACTTTGCGGGGACTGTGACTTTTGATCCGGCAGAGCTTAGAAAAAGCGGACTTAAGGAAGGCAGCGCGGTAACCTTCAGATACGGTGAGCTTACCAACTCGGAGCAGATGGTAAATGCTGATGGCCCGGTTGGAACTGTATGGACTGCAAATCTTTTTACCGCAAGGGCCACGGATCGTTATGTTGTGGGAAAAGAGGAAGAGGCTACGCAAGGCAAAGACGAAAGCGTTACCTTTGCACACACTTACCACGGATTCAGATATGTTGAGGTAACAGGCCTTGATAAGGCACTTTCAAATGATAGTTTTAAAGCACTGGTGCTCTCGTCAGGGATGGATGAAACCGGGGAATTCAGCTGCTCTTCCGATATTATAAACAGGCTCTACAGCAACTCCGGGTACAGCACAAGGAGCAACTTTATTGATGTACCGACTGACTGCGCTCAGAGAGATGAGCGACTTGGCTGGGCAGGAGATGCTCAGGCGGTATCTCTTTTTGCAATCTATCAGTACGATGCTGAGAATTTTTATAAGAACTATCTGAGGGCTATGCGCAGTGAGCAGTCTGAGGATGGCTGCTTTATGGATGTGGCGCCTTTTAATACAAGGTTTGGAGGCCACAGCTGCTGGGGAGACGCTCCGGTGGTGATAGCCTGGAACCTCTATCTTCAGTACGGTGATAAAAAGGTCCTTGAGGACAATTATGATTATCTCTGCAAATGGATCGATTATCTTGTAAATACCTCCGATGACTATCTCATGACTTCAGGTGGTTATGCGGACCATCTCTCGGGGCAGGACACAATAGAGACTCTGACTGATACAGCCTGGTGCGCTCATTCTGCCCGGATTGTCAGTAAGATGGGTGAGGCTTTAGGAAAAGAAGATGATGCGGAAAAATATGCTAAGGTCGCAGATTCTTTTACCCAAAAGTGGCAGCAGACATATATAAGGCAGGACTGGTCTGTGGGGGCAGGAATCCTTGCAGACGGTGCAGAGTCAGAGACAGCGTATTCGCTTGGGATTGCATTTGATCTTTTCCCCGAAGATATTATGGATGGCGCAAAGGAAAGGCTTAAACTCCTTACAGAGTACGGAGGATTCCTTTTTTATCCGGGATATTCGGGAATGCCCTATTACCTTCCTTCTCTGGCTGAGGGAGGATATGCGGACATTGCCGTAAAGGTTCTTGAAAATACACAGATGGGAGGAATTGCTTTTCCTCTTTCAATGGGACTTACAACAAATCCTGAGGAACTAAATGCCTTTAAATATACGGATGAAGCGGGCAATAGCTACGAAGACGGCAGATACAGAGTCAGCGGATCTCTTAACCACGCGGCTTATTCTTCGGTGTGCAGCTTTCTTTTTACGGATATTCTGGGAATAAA
>JAFSTR010000149.1 GCA_017445665.1 Butyrivibrio sp.
CCCCTGATGACCGTCTGTTTGCCTTTTTCAAAAATAAGATTTTTGACCGTAAACCCGAGAACTGGATATATTTTGCTTGGATTTATCATGTTTTATAATAATATACTGTTATCAAGAATTCTACTATCTAAATGACATTGGAACCGCCCCAATAGACTCCCCCATTGACTCCTCTCAACTTACCACTTCTTAGCAGGGCACCTGGCGCCGTCAGCCAGTGCCCTTATCTCAACATAGCACCCACACTTAAGGCAGGTAGCATCAAGAAGGTTGTCACAGCTTTTGCACTGTGCCAACCTCCTTTCGTATTTTTCATCGGAAGCCCTCTCGTCATCTGACATAAGGCTTCTGGTTTTCTCAAGCTGTGATTTGATGTCCTCATTGCCTGCCATATCTCTGAGCAGACATCTCTTGCAGCTGTTGTCCATATATTGCATGTTCCTTTCTCTTGATAGAACCTGTGAGTCAGTGGGTTGCAATTTTGGTCCCTGGGGACGGAGTCAAGGGGTCATTTTTTGAGAAAAGCTTTGCATTAGTGCGATTCTTTTGAAAAAATGAACCCTTGACTCCGTCCCCAGGGACCATTTTTATTAGCCTCTCACAGCGGAAGCCACAAGCTCTCCATCTCTTACGTCAAACTCTATTATATCATGGGGAGCCACCTTATCTTCAAGGATAAGCTTGGCGGACATCGTCTCAACATACTTCTGAACAAATCTCTTAAGAGGTCTTGCGCCATAGATTGGGTCGTAAGCATTGTCGATGACGAACTGTCTTGCTGCAGGAGTCAGGCGAACGCTGATCTCTCTGTCGGCAAGTCTCTTGTTGAGGTCATCAACAATGAGGCCAACAATGTTACCGATATTATCCTTTGTCAGAGGTTTGAACATGATTATCTCATCCAGCCTGTTGAGGAACTCAGGCCTGAAGTGGCCACGCAGATCCTCCATTGTCTCATTCTCAGCCTCTTCGCTGATTGTTCCGTCGTCCCTGATTCCGTCCAACAGGTACTGGGCACCGATGTTTGAAGTCATTATAAGGATAGTGTTCTTAAAGTCCACAGTTCTGCCCTGAGAATCTGTAACACGTCCGTCATCCAGGATCTGAAGCAGCACGTTAAAGACATCCGGATGAGCCTTCTCAATCTCATCGAAAAGAACTACCGCATAAGGTTTACGCCTTACAGCCTCAGTGAGCTGACCGCCTTCCTCATATCCGACATATCCGGGAGGTGCTCCGATGAGTCTGGACACGGAGAACTTCTCCATGTACTCACTCATATCAATTCTGACCATGTTATTCTCATCATCAAACAGCGCCTGTGCCAGTGACTTGGCAAGCTCTGTCTTACCAACACCGGTAGGTCCCAGGAACAGGAAGGAACCGATAGGCTTACTGGGATCCTTGATACCTGCCTTGGATCTCATGATTGCCTCAGAAACCTTGGTCACAGCATCATCCTGACCGATGACACGATGATGGAGCTCATCTGCCAGATGCAGGGTCTTGTTCCTCTCGCTCTCAGTCAGCTTGTTTACAGGAATGCCTGTCCATCTGCTTATGATACCTGCAATCTCCTCATCGGATACTCTCTCATGCACAAGCTGAGTCTCGTTCTCACCGGCCTTAACCGCCTCCTCAGCCTCCTCCAGCTGCTTCTTAAGAGCAGGGAGCTTGGCATACTGAAGTTCTCCGGCCTTCTCGTAATCACCGTCTCTCTGAGCAATCGCAATCTCAGAATTGATGGTATCTATCTGTTCACGCATAGCAGCAAGCTTATCAACTGCCTGCTTCTCATTGTCCCACTGAGCCTTTCTGGTATCGAACTCCTCACGCAGCTCAGAAAGCTCTTTTTGCAAATTCTTAAGACGCTCAATACTGAGGGAATCGTCCTCCTTCTTAAGAGCCGCCTCCTCGATCTGCATCTGCATGATCTTACGGTTCATCTCATCAAGCTCCGCAGGCATCGAATCCATCTCGGTCTTGATAAGCGCACAGGCCTCATCTACCAGGTCAATGGCCTTATCCGGAAGGAACCTGTCCGAAATATATCTGTTTGAAAGAACTGCAGCACTCACCAGAGCCGAGTCCATGATCTTAACTCCGTGAAAGACCTCGTACCTCTCCTTAAGGCCCCTCAAGATACTGATGGTATCTTCAACGGTAGGCTCGTCCACCATAACCGGCTGGAAACGTCTCTCAAGGGCCGCATCTTTCTCAATGTACTGCCTGTACTCATTCAGCGTCGTTGCACCGATGCAGTGGAGCTCGCCCCTTGCCAGCATAGGCTTAAGCATGTTGCCCGCATCCATTGCGCCATCAGTCTTACCTGCACCCACGATCAAATGCAGCTCATCTATGAAAAGAATGATCTCGCCATCCGACTCTTTTACATCCTCAAGGACAGCCTTGAGCCTCTCCTCAAACTCGCCCCTGTACTTGGCTCCTGCCACCAGCGCGCCCATATCAAGGGAAAAGATCTTTTTGTCCTTCAAAGCGCTTGGAACATCGCCACTGGCTATTCTCTGGGCAAGGGCTTCTACAACCGCAGTCTTACCAACACCGGGCTCACCGATGAGCACAGGGTTGTTCTTAGTCTTCCTCGACAAAATCCTGATGACATTACGGATCTCAGTATCTCTGCCGATTACAGGATCAAGCTTCTGACGTCTGGCCTTCTCAACCAGCTCTGTTCCGTATTTGTTCAGAGTATCGTAAGTAGCCTCCGGATTATCCGTTGTCACATTTCTGTTGCCTCGAACCTCGGACAGCACCTGCAGGAATCTGTTCCTGTCAATTCCAAACTGCGCCAAAAGCTCTTTGACCGCCTTGTTAGGCTTCTTGATGATCGCCATGAACAGATGCTCAACGGAAACATAGGAATCTCCAAGAGCCTTGGCCTCATCCTCAGCTGACAGCAGCGCCTTGTTAAGGTCTGCACCGATATAGGGCTGGCCTCCGGATACCTTGGTTCTCTTGCCGATGGCCTCTTCTATCCTCATGATAAAAGACCTTGTGTCGACCCCCATACGCTCTACAAGCTTGGCAATGAGGCTGTCCTCAATTGTCATAAGAGCATACAAAAGATGTTCCTGTTCGATTTCCTGATTGCCGTATTCAACTGCAATCTTCTCACAGTTCTGAACGGCTTCAATTGATTTCTGGGTAAACTTCTGTATATTCATAAACACTCCTCTCCGCAGGCAAAATGGATTTCCTGCTTTGTGTTCGTTGTTCTATTCAATGTATAACACAAATTAGCACTCTCGTCAAGAGAGTGCTAACAGAATTTATTATCCTATAAGTTATAACTTATTTTTATGTCATCTCCGTCAAAGGCTTCATATACGCTTCATCCTTCCTTGCCTTGTTAGTGAAGACAATGAGCCAAATAGCAAGCGCTATACCCAGCACCGCCAGAAGCAGCGCAATGTACATAAGATTTTCATTTATGGCAATAAATTCTTCACTCAAAGAAAAATCATACATTCCGTGAAGCAGCCATGCAAGGATGAACCCTGTCATCTTGTGTTTGTTATTACCTGTCTTTAATCCTTTTGCGTAGAAGTATCCTACCAAAAAACCATATCCGGCATGTGGTACACAGATTCCACGAACCAGAACAACAGGAATACTGGCACCAATCGCATAAATGACGCTTTCAATCATGCCAAAACCAATACCCACAATCGTCATAATTGTCACTACATCCAACAGCGAATACCGGTAATCGGTTTTCTTAAGAATTTTCCGGAAAGTAATAAACTTGACAGTTTCCTCCATCAAAGCCAGAACAATAAATGTGTATAATGCCTGATACAAAAGCGGATTCGAATTCTTTAGTCCCGTCAGACCAAGAAGTATATTGCATATTAGTGAGAAGAGCACTATCTGAAAGGTGCACAGTACCCCGTGAATCAGGGATCTGTCACAGATTTTTCTGTAACCGGGATCTTTCCTTATGGCATTCCTAAGCCATAAGTAAATTGCCGTAAACGGAATCAAGCTTGCAACAAATGCAACAATAAATAAAGCCATATCTTTCCTCCTTAAATGCTCTCATCTCTTTCATGCCAAAAAGAGATAAAAATCAAATCACATTTTTGTCGGTAAATCAATGCGATTCTACCGACAAAAATGTGATTCTCATTTCAGATCTTCATCTATTGTTTATATCTCATCTCTCTGCCGAGTCTTTTACGTCCACAATCTCTGCATCCACATCAATGGCCTCTGCCTCCTGTCTGGCTGCCTCAAAAGCCTTTCCATACTTGCCAAGCCTTGATGCTGTCCAGAGGTTTGAAACACCGTCATAGGTAAGGAATCCGCCGATAAGCCTTACGATCAGTTCGTTTGCTTCAGACGCCTTAAAGATAAGTCCCGCGCCCAGTCCCACTGTAGCAAGCGCAAATATCAGCGACAGCCACCAAAGGCCGTATTTGTATCTCACAAGAGAGAAGGTCTGACCCAGATTTCTAAGTCCGCTCAAAAGAATGAAGACTCCGAAGATCTTGGGAATAAAATCCGTGAATGCAACGGGATTAAGGAAGATCCATACTCCGACTGCTGCCACTATGATACCGAAAGCAAAAGAACCGGAGTCCACAAAGCCTCTTTCCTTTTTAAAGAAATACGAAAGCACAAACAGTACTCCGACAACAAACAGAAGAGCTGCTAGAATCCTTGCCATAAGCGGAATAACTGCCGGTGCCCATGCTATGAGCACGATACCTATCGCGATAATTACAAGTGACTGTACAACATATTCCATCCTCACTTTTCTGAAAAAGTCCTTCACTGTTCTATGCCTCCTTCATCAGTCTCTTTACCCTCAGCCAGTATGCTGTCCATTAGCTCATAAATCTCATCTCTTCCGGTCTTTTTTAGTGCCGAGTACGGATAGATCCTGAGCTCCTCCGGAAGTCCCAGTCCCTGACGAAGCATGTTAAGATGCTTCTCCATCTGGGAAGGCTTGATCTTGTCAGCCTTGGTTGCAATGATGACAGGCTGGAAGCCCTGATGCACTATCCACTTATACATCTGCACGTCATTGGCTGACGGGTCATGTCTGATATCAATAAGTAAAAAGACCCTTCTGAGCTGCCTTGATGTGTGAAGATAATTCTCGATCATCTTGCCCCACTGCTGTTTGGTCTTCTCGGAAACCCTGGCAAAGCCGTATCCCGGAAGGTCTACCAGATAGAACTCACCGTTTATATTGTAGTAGTTTATGGTCTGTGTCTTACCCGGCTCCTGGGATGTCCTGGCATAGTTCTTGCGGTTCATAAGGCCGTTTATAAGAGAACTCTTACCCACATTGGACTTGCCTGCAAAAGCAAACTCCGGAAGCGCATTATCCGGAAGTGTGCTGGTTATACCACAGACTGTTTCTAGATTGACATTCTTAATTACCATTGCGTTTCACTTTCTTTTAAAAAAGGCGGAGCATCTCAGGCTCCGCCTCGTTCATTATTTCGCCTGTTTAAGCTTCTTGGGTTCCTTGCCCCTTACAATGAGAGGCTGGCTGGTGCCATCTACGCAGGCATCTGTGATGACGCACTCGCTGATGGTATCATCTGATGGAATCTCGTACATTACATCCATCATGGACTTCTCCATGATAGAGCGAAGTCCTCTGGCTCCCGTCTCTCTCTCATAAGCCATGGCTGCGATCTTCTGTACTGCCTCATCCTCGAAGGTGAGCTTGACGTTATCGAAGTCAAAGAGTTTCTGATACTGCTTAACAAGAGCATTCTTGGGCTCTGTAAGGATACGAACGAGAGCTTCCTTGGAAAGTCCCTCAAGAGTTACTGTGATAGGCACACGTCCTACAAACTCAGGGATAAGTCCGAATTTAACCAGATCCTGAGGTGTTACCTCTTTAAGTACCTCACCGATCTCTCTTTCTGACTTATCAGCGATCTCAGCATTAAATCCGATAGAATTGCGGTCAAGTCTTGCCTCAACGATCTTATCAAGGCCATCAAAAGCACCGCCACAGATAAACAGGATATTGCTTGTATCTATCTGAATAAGCTCCTGATGAGGATGCTTTCTTCCGCCCTGAGGAGGAACGCTGGCAACTGTGCCCTCAACGATCTTGAGCAGTGCCTGCTGAACACCTTCACCGGAAACGTCTCTTGTTATGGAAACATTCTCGCTCTTCTTGGTGATCTTATCGATCTCATCGATATAAACA
>JAFSTR010000150.1 GCA_017445665.1 Butyrivibrio sp.
AAGTGCCCTTGGCATCTTAAAGCCCTCTCCCGTATTAACCTCTTCACGGAACTTATCAAAGCCCCATCCAAGGTTTGTCACGCAGAACAGTACAAAGATAAGTGAACCGATCGGAAGGATCAGATTACTTACGATAAAGTCTTCAAAATCCAGAACATTTCCCTTTCCAAAGAAATTTATTCCGCTCCATCTGTTGAATCCAAGCACGCATGGCAGAGATGCAAAGATCATAAAGATGCAATTGAAAACAATTGCTTTTCTTCTTTCAATTCCAAAATTATCGGTAATACATGCTACCAGGTTTTCAAAAACAGCCGTTACAGTTGAGAAGCTGGCAAAAGACATAAACACAAAGAACAGTGTTCCCCAGACCATTCCAAGAGGCATGTTGATGAAAATATTGGGCAGTGTGACAAATATCAGTGAAGGTCCCTGGCTGGGAGCAACTCCGAAAGAGAAGCAAGCCGGGAAAATGATGATACCGGATGCAACGGCAACAATGGTGTCAAGCACAGCAATCCTTCTGGCTTCACCCATAAGGGTCTTTTCCTTGGACATATAGCTTCCGAAAATCTCGATGGATCCCATACCTACGCTCAAAGTAAAGAACGCCTGGTTCATAGCAGCTGTTATCACATGTGCAAAGCCCACGCTTTTTGCCTGTTCAAAGTCAGGCAAAAGGAAGAACTTCATTCCCTCAGCTGCGCCCTTTAATGTGAGACTGTTTCCTGCCAGGATAACAATAAGAGCAAGTAGTCCCATCATCATGAACTTGTTAACCTTTTCAAGTCCGCCCTGAACGCCGAAAGAAAGCACCAAAAATCCAATAACAATTGTGATCATAGTAAAGATTCCCATTTCTATGGGATTCTGAAGAAGATCGTCAAAAACCTGCGCAATCTGGCTCTCTCCAAGGTCTCTGAAATCTCCGACCATAAACTTATAGCAGTAGTCCAGCATCCAGCCGGAAACCGTTGTGTAATACATCATAAGGAGATAACTTCCGACCATTGAGACCCAGCCGTGGATATGCCACTTATGGCCCTTTTTCTCCAGAAGTTTATATCCTTTGACCAGTGTCATTCTGCTGGATCTTCCGATAGCCAGCTCCATAGTCAGCACCGGTATTCCCATGATAAACAGGAACAACAGGTAAATTATAACAAATACTCCACCGCCGTTTTCTCCCGCCACATACGGAAACTTCCACACATTTCCTATTCCGATAGCGCATCCTGCGCTCACAAGTAAAAATCCAAGTCTTGAGCCGAAGCTCTCGCGCTGCTCATTTTTCATAAATAAATCCAATCCTTCTAAATACTAACTGTTAAAACTCAAATACTTCCGGTCCCGAACCGGTTCCGGCTTGACCGGCATCCATAAGCACTGCAGACAACAAAGCCATCTTTTTGTCAGCCGCATACCTGATCGCCGCATCGAGGCTATCCCCGGTAAATAGGCTCTCTTTCGCTGATGAATTCTTTTTATAGGTCAAAAGAGCCTTTATCAGCTCCAGTACCTCCGGCTCTGTCTCAAAGCTCTCCACAAGCCGAAGCAGTATGGATCCTGCATTCTTACTGATGTAGCTCTCATACATATCCCTGAAATTCTCAGAAAGCTCTACAGGATACAGCACTCTTCCTATGGCGATATCTTCAGAAACTGCATTTCCGTCTATCAACGCCTTCTCAAAGAGTCTGTCATAGCCGCGGTAGTCTATAGAGCGCCTGTCGACGCACTCTCTGTAGAACATCCCGGAACCTGCGATGGAAAACTGTATGGTCCTGGCCATGGTATTCTCATTAAAGTCGTAGACGTAGCCCGGGAACATCAAAAGCGCTTTCTCCCCATCAGGTAGAGTGAGCTTAAAGCGCAGATTACCGTCGAAATCAGCAAGAAAGTTCCTTACAACTTCATACCAGCCACGCTTTAAAACAATCTCTATATCCCTTAAGCTGTCACACTGTCTGCAGACTCCGTCGTAATAATCATCAATGCTGTCATAGAGCGAGATCTTCTTTAAATTTCTGCAGTTATGAAACGCAAAACCGTAAAGAGTTCTGATGCTGTCAGGAAGCGTAACCTGAACAATATCACTCCTTCCGGAAAAAGAATGATTCCCGATAGCCTCAACCTTAATGCCGTCAATTTCACCCGGAACATTAAGATGGGCTACGCTTGTCTCATAGCCCGTGATCTCTATATACTCATGTCCGTCTTTTTTATCTGTCTTAATCTCATACGTGAACATTGGGGTTACCCTATTTTCTTGACAAGCCTTCCAAGGGCATTGTTCTTGACCTTCATTGCTCCAACAGGGCAGAACTCCTGACAGCAGAAGCACTTTATGCACTTACTTCTGTCTATCTGAGGGATCTTACCGTTCCTGCCGGTCTTATTCTCTGCAGTAACCATTGTTATGGCAGATGCGGGACAGGTCTCAAAGCACTTCCTGCAGCCTATGCACTCGTCCTTTTTAACCTGAGGTTTTGAACTGAAAGCAATTTTAAAAGCAAATGCCTTAACTGCGTTAAATGCTCCGTTTCCCTCAAATGTTATGCTCTGATGCTCTGTAGCTCTCTTAAAATCCGCAATCCTGACATCAGACAATTCGATATCTCCGAGCACCTCTACCTCACTTATATCCTTGGGTCCAAGGCCTCTCTCATAAGCAGCACCGATGGTAGCCACATCATTCATTGTCATTCCGATGATGTCGGCGCAGACCATATCCAGAGCATAAGGCTTCTTAGAAGAAAGAAGAACTCCTACATGTCTCTTTTCCCCGGCTGTAGGACCATTACCCTCCATACCGTCGATTCCGTCGACAATGTAGAGCACAGGTTTAAAGAACTCGTTGAGATCCACCATTACGTTGGCAAAAGCCTTCTCCACAGGAAATCTCATGTGGTACTCGGGCTTGGTGGTTCCAGGTATTGTGCCAAACATGTTCTTGACTGCACAGCTCATGCCCATCATGGCATGGGTCTTGAGCTTGGAGATATTAACGATAACGTCGCAGTCATCAAGCCACCCGGTGTAGATGAAGTTCCTGATGGAAACAGCCTCCGGAAACTCCGCATCCTTAACAGAGAAATCATCGTTTAGCTTAACCTTGTCATTCTCCAGTTCAAGAAGTCCGCAGCTCTTATATATTCCCCTTAAAAAGGCAGCTGTGTACAGACCTCCCGGGCTGTCACCAATAACAACTGATGCCCCTTTTTCCGTTAACATATCGCACAATACCCTGATCAATATCGGGTGTGTTGTTACGGCTTTCTCAGGAGCCATTCCCGTAACCAGATTGGCCTTTATTCCGACCTTCATCCCTTCCTTGACGAAATCCAGCCCCTGAATAAAAGAAAGGCTCTTTTCCAGAGCCTTTCTAACTTCACTGTATTCATATGTCTCACATTTCAGTAGTGATACAGGTTCAAAACTACACATTTATACAGCTCCAATCATTTATATCAGCCCATAAATATCATGACTGATTTTGCTCTTCTACAATATGCAATCCACAGTATATCTCACGGAGCTTAGGTTTGTCTATCTTTCCTGTAGCATTTCTTATTACATTTGCAAAAATAATCTTTCGAGGTCTCTTATACCTGGGAAGATCGAGGCAGAACTCCTCTACTTCATCCTCGGTAAGAGTCATTCCCTCTTTTACCTGAATAATAGCTGCTGCTATTTCACCGAGACGCTGGTCGCGAAGACCGATAACTGCTGCATCGTGGATCTTATTATTCTTCATCAGGAAGCTCTCGATCTGTACAGGATACAGATTCTCACCTCCGGAGATGATAACATCTTTCTTACGGTCTACAAGGAAGATGAATCCATCCTCATCCTGACGAGCCATGTCTCCGGTAAAGAGCCAGCCGTCCTTAAGGATCTCAGCTGTAGCCTCAGGATTCTTGTAGTACTCAACCATGACTCCGGGACCCTTTACACAAAGCTCACCGATCTCACCCTTCTCAACAGTATTTCCGCTATCATCCACGATCTTGACCTTCCAGCCATAGCCGGGAACGCCGATAGCTCCGACCTTGTGAACATTCTCCATTCCAAGATGTACACAGCCGGGACCGGTTGACTCCGAAAGGCCGTAGTTGGTGTCGTACTTGTGATCAGGGAAGTACTCAAGCCAGTGACGGACCAGTGATGGCGGAATAGGCTGAGCTCCAATGTGCATCAGTCTCCACTGTTTAAGCTTGTAATCTTCAATCTTAAGTTTGCCTGAATCAAGAGCCGCAAGGATATCCTGTGCCCACGGAACCAGGAGCCATACAATAGTGCATCTCTCCTCAGACACTGCTCTGAAGATGGCCTCAGGTGAATTACCTTTCAAAAGAACTGCTCTTGAGCCTGTGTATAAAGAACCAAACCAGTGCATCTTGGCACCTGTATGGTATAGAGGCGGAATGCACAGGAAATTATCTGCATGAGTGGTCTCATGGTGCATGGCTTCCATCTTGGCAGACTGCATAAGTGCCGTATGGATATGAAGGATAGCCTTAGGGAATCCTGTAGTTCCCGATGAGAAATAGATAGCTGCATCATCCTTGTCCTCCACCAGAATCTTGGGAGCCTGTGAAGAAGCGTTTGACGCGTACCTGTAATAGTCATCGGCATATGAAGGACACTGATCTCCCACGAAAAGAAGAAGCATCTCTTTTTTCAGTTTCTGGGCGATATCCTCGATACGACCGATAAATTCAGGGCCGTAGAATAAAACATCTGAATCAGATGCTTTTAAACAATAGTCAATTTCCTCGGAATCGAAACGGAAATTCAGCGGAACAGCCACAGCTCCGGCCTTAAGTACACCGAAGTAAATAGGCAGCCACTCAAGACAATTCATAAGAAGAATGGCACATTTCTGGCCTTTTTTGATACCTCTTTCGATGAGCATGTTGGCAACACGATTAGCCTTCTCATCAAAAACAGACCAGGTAATCTGTCTTCTATAGTAGTTAGTAGAAGTCGGCTGGATAAGCTCGTATTCTTTCCAGGTAACTCTCTGTTCTTCCCTTATCTCAGGATTGATCTCCACAAGGGCTACTTCGTCCCCGTAGAGCTTACTGTTTCTCTCAAGTAAATCTGTAATTGGCATGTAACCTTACCCCCTTTAGCACCCACATGCTTTAAAGCACTAAAGTAGAGTATACAGTTTTTTTTGCAAAAGGTCAAACTCCGGTTTGACCTTTTTTCATTAATTATGTATACTTTACTTTAGTGCTTTAAAGCATGGATATGACGGTAGGAGGTTTAAGTAATGAACAATAATGAGAACAAGCAGCTCATGCTGGGCAATAAGGCTGTTGCCCGGGGTCTTTACGAGGCCGGAGTCTGCTTTATTTCCAGCTATCCCGGAACACCCAGTACAGAGGTTACTGAGGAAGCTGCTAAATATGATGAGATCTACTGCGAGTGGGCTCCCAATGAGAAGGTTGCCATGGAATCTGCTTTTGGCGCATCTCTTGCAGGCCGCAGAAGCTTCTGTGCCCAGAAACACGTTGGACTTAACGTTGCAGCAGATCCTCTTTACACCATGTCCTACACCGGTGTAAATGCCGGAATGGTCATCGTGGTTGCTGACGATGCAGGAATGCATTCATCTCAGAACGAGCAGGATTCAAGGCATCACGCTATCGCTGCCAAGGTTCCCATGATCGAGCCTTCCGATTCAGAAGAAGCCCTTGAGTTCACAAAGCTCGCCTACGAGATCTCAGAGAAATTTGACACTCCGGTTCTTATTAAGATGTGCACAAGAGTTGCTCACTCCCAGTCATTAGTCAAGACCGGCGAGCGCAGCGTTCCGGATTTCCCATATGAAAAGAATATCGGCAAGTACGTTATGATGCCCGGTAACGCCAAAAAGCGCCACCCCATCGTTGAAGAGCGCACACAAAAGCTTATTGAGTACGCCGAGAACTGCCCTTTGAACCGCGTGGAAATGGGTGGAACAGAGATTGGTATCATCACCGGTTCAACTTCCTATCAGTATGTAAAAGAGGTATTTGGTGACAGCGTATCCGTTCTGAAGCTCGGTATGACCAACCCTCTTCCAAATCAGCTTATTAAGGACTTCGCAGCCAAGGTAGACAAACTCTTTGTTGTGGAAGAACTTGATCCAATAATCGAGAATCACGTCAAGGCCCTTGGTCTTGCCGTTACCGGAAAAGACCTTCTTCCTGTATGCGACGAGTTCTCCCAGAATCTCATTGCAAAGGCCTTCGGAAAAGAGACAAACGACACCTTCTCACTTGAGGAGACAGTTCCCAACAGACCTCCTGTAATGTGCGCAGGCTGTCCTCACAGAGGTCTTTTCTACACACTTAAAAAGAATAACTGCACCGTACTCGGTGATATCGGATGCTACACTCTCGGAGCAGTTCCTCCTCTCGGAGCAATCGAGATGACACTCTGCATGGGTGCTTCCATCGGTGCTGTTCACGGCTTCAACAAGGTAAGAGGCGCTGAGAGTGAGAATAAGACTGTTGCCGTTATCGGTGATTCAACCTTCATGCACTCAGGTATGACAGGTCTTGCAAATGTAGCATACAACCAGTCAAACTCAACCATCGTTATCGTGGACAACTCCATCACAGGTATGACAGGTCATCAGCAGAACCCCACGACAGGTTACAACATCAAGGGTGATCCTGCAGGCAAGATCGACCTTGAGGCTCTCTGCAGAGCAATGGGCTTTGAGCGTGTAAGAGTTGTTGATCCTTACAACCTTGAGCAGTGCGACAAAGTACTCAAGGAAGAGCTCGCAGCAGCTGCTCCTTCAGTTATCATCTCAAGACGTCCCTGTGCTCTTCTTAAATACGTCAAGCACAATCCGCCTCTTAGCATTAACAGAGACAAGTGCGTTGGCTGTAAGAGCTGCATGAAGATCGGATGTCCCGCCATCTCCATGAAGGATGGCAAGGCGACCATCGACAACACTCTCTGCGTCGGATGTAACGTATGCAGTCAGCTTTGTCCTGTTGGGGCTTTTGTGTAGAGCACTTGGCGAGGTATTATCGAGCCTAGTGCGAACCAGTCACGTGCACTTAACGAGGTATTTTCGAGTTTAGTGCAGCGGGACAAGAATAAGGAGAATAATAAGATGGAAACAAAGAACATTATGATAGTGGGCGTTGGCGGACAGGGCTCACTTCTTGCAAGTAAACTCCTTGGTCACCTTTTAATGAGCCAGGGATATGACGTTAAGGTTTCAGAAGTACACGGAATGAGCCAGAGAGGCGGATCCGTTGTCACATACGTAAGATACGGTGACAAGGTCTTTTCCCCGGTTATAGACAAGGGCGAGGCAGACTACATTGTATCCTTCGAGATACTTGAGGCAGCAAGATGGCTTCCCTTCCTTAAGAAGGACGGCCAGATCGTTACAAACACCCAGCAGATCGATCCCATGCCCGTTATCACAGGCGCAGCAGAGTATCCGTCTGACCTGGTCAAAAAGCTTAAGGAGTCCGGTGCCAAAGTTGACGCCCTCGACTGCCTCTCTCTTGCAGAGGAGGCCGGATCAGCAAAGGCTGTAAACATCGTACTTTTAGGAAGACTCTCCCACTACTTCGACCTTCCGGAAGAGGCATGGATGAAGTCACTTGAAGCTAATGTGCCCGCTAAGTTTTTGGAAATGAACAAGAAAGCATTCCAGCTTGGTAAGAATCAGTAATTCGTTTTATTTGGGAGGAGTATCTTATGGAGCATTATTATCAACCCGAGATTGAATGCGCTCCTTACGAGGAGATCAGAAAGATTCAGTCAGAAAAGCTCGTGAAACAGGTTAAGCACGTCTGGGACAATGTCCCATATTACCGCAAAAAGATGGAGGAAAAGGGAGTTACACCGGACGACATCAAGTCCGTTGACGATCTTCACAAGCTTCCTTTCCTGTCCAAGGCAGATCTTAGAGAGACCTATCCCGACGGTCTTCTTGCGGTACCCAAGGACGACGTTGTCAGGATCCACTCAACATCAGGTACAACAGGTAAAAGAGTTGTTGCCTATTATACACAGCACGACATAGATCTCTGGGAGGATTGCTGTGCAAGAGCCATCATGGCTGCAGGTGGAACCAACGAAGATGTTGTTCAGGTTTCCTACGGTTATGGCCTGTTTACCGGTGGCGCCGGACTTCACGGCGGCTCCCACAAGGTAGGGAGTCTGACTATTCCTATGAGCTCAGGTAATACCGACAGACAGATCATGTTTATAAAAGACCTTAATGCTACTATCCTCTGCTGCACACCAAGCTATGCTGCTTACCTGGGTGAGCGTATGCAGGAGATGGGGTACGGACCCGATGATATTCCTCTTAAGGCCGGCATCTTTGGCGCCGAGGCCTGGAGTGAAGAAATGAGACAGAGCATCCAGAAGACCATGGGCATAAAGGCCTTTGATATTTATGGTCTCACAGAGCTCTCCGGTCCCGGAGTTGCCTTTGAATGCTCTGAACAACACGGCATGCACATCAATGAGGATCACTTCATTGCAGAGATAATCGATCCCGAAACAGGCGAAGTACTTCCTGAGGGCGAGCAGGGTGAATTGGTATTCACTGCGGTCGACAAGGAAGCTTTCCCGATGATCCGCTACCGCACCAAAGATATCTGCAGGCTCTCAAGAGAGAAATGCTCCTGCGGAAGAACCCATGTGAGAATGGCTAAGCCCATGGGAAGATCGGACGACATGCTCATCATCAGAGGTGTCAACGTATTCCCCAGCGAGATCGAGACTGTTCTTCTCAACAACGGTTATGCAGCTAACTACCAGATCGTTGTTGACCGCGTAAACAACACTGATACACTGGATGTTCAGGTTGAGATGACTCCTGAGATGTTCAATGATAATGTCGGTGAAGTTGAAGAGCGACAGAAGAAGCTCATGGCAGACCTTAAGTCCATGCTTGGAATCAAGGCCAAGGTATCACTCCTTGCTCCTAAGTCCATCGCAAGATCTGAAGGTAAGGCTGTAAGAGTAATAGATAAGAGAAAGATCTAACTCAGTGGAGCAATCCGTATATTATGAGATATAATATTAACAGGAGGGAAAGAAGATGAGCGTACAGCAGATTTCCGTTTTTCTTGAGAATAAACCCGGAACCCTGAAGAAAATGACAGGCGTTCTTGCTTCCCACGGCATCGACCTTCGTGCTACTTCCCTGGCAGAGACCAAGGATTTTGGCATTGCAAGACTTATTGTGGATGACGCTCTGGAAGCTGTCAGCACCCTTAAGGAGCACGACTTCGTAGCAAGCCTCACACCGGTTCTTGCAATTGAGATTCCCGATGAGGCAGGCGGACTTGATAAGCTCCTTGATAAGTTTACGGATGAGTCCGTAAATATTGAGTATATGTATGCTTTCCCGGGTGGTAAAAACACAGACAGAGCCTGCATGATCTTCCGTGTTGCAGACACCAAGGCCGCAGAAGCCCGTCTTACCGGCGCAGGTGTAAAGGTTCTTACCCAGGAAGAAATTTCCAATATCTGAGATTTAAAATTAAAAGAACAGGACCAGGTCTTTTGACCATGTTCCTGTTCTTTTTTATTACTTGTCTGAAATCTTGAATTCATATGCGGTATTGTAGGTGGCAACATACAGCGTGCCATCCACAACTTCAAACTGGTAAGCGGCCGAGTTGATGGGGATCTTTTCCGTGATCTGACCTGTAAACCTGTCAAGAAGATAGATAAAATCAGGCTCCGATGTGAATCCATATCCGCATATGATAGTGTCTTTTACCAAAAGAAAATTATTGCTGTTGGCAACAAGAGGCTCACTTCTCCAGAGCACATATCCGGTGTTAGGATCAATAGCTACCATGTAGCTGCTGTTTGGCTCCTCTGAAGAATAACCGTTGTGGACAATGGATACATAGAGCGTTCCGTCATAGATCTTGGCCCACTGTATATACTGGGTTGTTCTTGAGTAGGTTCCGGTCTCCTCATCCGGGCCGTTACAAAGTGCATACAGATCAAAACTGTAGAGCATCTCAGTTCCGTCCCTGTCGTAGATATCAAGGCGATTGTACATGTATTCATAATCCATGGGCATATCTCCCATGTATGTATAGTCATCATCTGAATACGGAAGCCTTGCTACCTCAAATCCGTGCTTATCTGCCCAGACTTCTGTATCAAGCCAGTCTGTCTTTTCCTCATTGGTCTTGGTCAGGGTAATATGAGTACCGTCATCCGGGCCTCTCCCGTCCTCTGTAAAGGCCTTCCAGCTCTTGTTGGCAACCTGAATAGTGCCATCATTACTCTCCGAGTAGATCTCGCCGTTTTCGCCCTCCATATAATCAGGCTCAGAAGGCTCTACCAGCTCTTTTTCCATTTCTCTTGTTCCTACCATAGCCTCTTTATCAAGGTCGCTTTCAGGAATATATTCGGCCTTGATCAGATCAGGATATTTATCAAAGGGCAAAAGAATCTCCTGATATCCGGCAGCATATGAAGCCATTTCATAGGGCGAGAAATAAACTCTCATGCCCTCTGTATCAATGGTCCAGGTGTAATTATTATCATTCATCTTATTTTTATAAGCATCAAGACTGGTTTCGCCTTCCTCAAGAAAAAGAAATGACTCAAACTCATCAACCAGCTCCGGATATGCGGCATAAAGCTCATCCATAATTGCCGCTGCAGCAGCATCGCTGTCATTAAGTACCTCTTTGATCTCAAGAGTCTTGCCCGTAGCAGGATCGATATTAACTGATCCGGTGCTGTGATTGGGATGCGCGCCGCCGGCATCATCATAATAATTGACAAGCACGGAAAAGAGAGCATCGTCAGCTCTTACTACATCCGCTGTAATATCAGATTCGTAAGGAGTCGAGGTGGGATCACCGCTGTCAATCTGATAGTAGCCATACTCACTAACGCTGTATTCAACAGAGTCTTTCCAAAAAGCATTGAGATCATAAACTCCGGAAAAGAGATTAATGTACTGCCCTGAAAACTCAGGAGTCATCACGATCTCAGGATAGTTCCCATGTGCAACCTCTTTTCCCGAAACCTCACAGCTTACGGGGTGAGTTACGATGGTGATGGGCTTATCATCTGAAGCTTCAGCACCTGTGCTGTCACCATCAGCTGCCTCAACATCGGTGCTCTCTGCACTTACTTCTGTATCGGCACTGTCAGCTACCGCGCTTGTATCGCCGGTATCCTTGCCGCAGGCTGTAAAAACTGTTGTCATCAGAACTGTGGCAGTCATTATCGCTACTACTCGTCTTTTCATAACTTCTCTCCTCTAAAAAAAAATACAATAAACATTATAGCACTTTTAGAGGAGTCAATATATCAAGTATTCTTTCTGCATTGCCACCTAGGATAAGCCTTAGCTCATCCCCGGATAAAGGCAGTTTTTCTATAAATTCTCTGCTTCTTTTTTGATCGGTCCAGGGGCTGTCTGATCCAAATAGGATGCGCTCAGGGCCAAAGGCTCTGATGATCTCCATGTACTGATCCGCATCCATCATCCTTGTATCCTTGTCATCCCAGTAGCCGTCATCTAAAGGCTCTATAGATTCCGAAGAAAAAGACGTATCAAGATACACCCCGGTATCGGCAAGATGGTACGGAACTTCGTCCCAGTTCGTCCAACCGCCCATATGGGCAAGTATAAACTTAAATCCATATTCCGGCTTTCTTTCAGCTAAAGAATCTGTCCCCGGCAAAACCAGCCTATGACCACTCCCCTCAATTTCATCCCAGACATTTCTACACATCTGTGGCGAACAGTGCACCACTCCCGGAAATCCGATGTCGATTCCGGCGTGAGTGATGACAATAATCCCATTTTCTGCAGCACAATCTATGATTCTCAGGAATTTCACGTCATCTATGTTGCACTTCTGATAGACAGGATGAAGCTTAATGCCCTTAATGCCATGTTCTGCAATCCTCCTGAGTTCAGCGCGGTAATCAGAAAACTCAGGATGAATGCAGCCAAATGACAGCACTCTTCTCACATCCGTGCCCTCATTACTATCAAAATACTTCTCGTTATTCCTTATTGAGGAATCGTTAACTTTTACCACCTGCGCAGGAGATGTAGCCACAGGGACAACCACCGAAACATCAATGTCAGCATCATCCATCGAACCCAAAAGCTCGCCGATCGTCCCATCCGTATGTGGTATTATATGTGCTCCCCTGCTCAGAGCGCCTATTGCTCCGGCAGCAATCTTGTCCGGAAATGTATGCGTGTGAATATCAATGACCATGTTGTACTTAAATTACTCCTCGTCGTCTGAAAGTGATGTGCTCTGATGAACCATGACTTCCTTGTTGTAGCAAGCAAAGGCTCCATCCACGAGAGCAGCATCCGGTCTCTTTGTGAAAAGAGATATCACAGGCACAATAACAAGCCCTGCCAGCATACAGAATGCGCCTGCGTTGATGGGTGACTGAAGAAGCTTAGGGAAGCTGCTTCTTACCATCATGTTTGCAAGCATCACAACTGTGGAGAATACGAAGTTAACCCATACAGCAACCTTAGTAGTGCCTCTCCAGTAAAGGCCATAGAGGAACGGTGCAAGGAATGCTCCTGCAAGAGCTCCCCATGAAACACCCATGAGCTGAGCAATGAAGGTCACATTCTGCTTGTACTGAATGATAGCGATAACCACAGAGATGGCAACAAATACAATTATGAGGACTCTCATGATAAGGAGCTGTTTCTTTTCATCCATCTTCTTGATAACATGGCCCTTAAGAAGGTCCAGAGTCAGGGTTGAACTGCTGGTAAGAACCAGTGATGACAGGGTCGACATAGATGCTGAGAGCACGAGCACAACAACTACCGCGATGAGAATATCGGGCATACCCGAGAGCATTGTCGGGATAATTGAGTCGTATCCTCCGTTTGCGATATCAACCTTATCGGAAAAGAGCCTTCCGAAGCCTCCCAGGAAGTAACATCCGCCGGCAACTACAAAAGCAAAGAAGGTTGAAACAATGGTTCCCTTGGAGATTGCTCTCTCACTCTTTATCGCATAGAACTTCTGGACCATCTGAGGAAGTCCCCATGTACCCAGAGATGTAAGAAGTACTACTCCAAGCAGATTTAAAGGATCAGGCCCAAAGAAGGAAGCGAAGATACCCGGTGTTGTTGAAACACTCTCATCGCTTATTCTTGCAAGGCCGTCAAGTGCTGCAAGAAAGCCTCCCTGGCTATTCAGTACCGATAAGATAACTGCGCAGATACCGATCAGCATGATGATACCCTGAATGAAATCGTTGATGGCAGTTGCCATGTATCCGCCGGCAATAACATAGATTCCGGTGAGTACAGCCATAACAATAACACAGATCGAATAGTCGATATTAAAGGCCATACCAAAAAGTCTTGAAAGGCCGTTATACAGTGATGCTGTATAAGGAATCAGGAAAATAAAGGTGATGATAGATGCTGCGATCTTAAGAGATCTTCCGCCGAATCTTGCCGCAAAGAACTGAGGCATTGTTGCGGAATTAAGATGCTGGGTCATGATCCTGGTCCTACGCCCTAAGATTACCCATGCCAGAAGTGATCCGATAAGGGCATTGCCGATTCCGACCCAGGTGGATGCTATTCCGTATTTCCATCCAAACTGTCCGGCGTAACCAACGAAGATAACCGCTGAAAAATAAGATGTTCCGTAAGCAAAAGCTGTAACCCATGGTCCGACAGATCTTCCGCCAAGTACGAAACCATTGACATCAGTGGAGTTCTTCCTGCAGATGAAGCCGATAGACAGCATCACAGCAAAGAACACCACCAGTAACAGTGCTTTGATGATCATAAGTTTTTCCCTCCAACAAACATTCTATTTAATACTGTAACGCTTTAAAGCGTGTTAGTCAATAATTGTTAAAAGGAATTATTAGTATTTATGCGTTATTCTATATAGTCTTTTATATTAAGAGTTTCATCCGTCTTCTGCTCTTCATCGATGATACCCGGAACCTGCTCTGTAACATAGGTATCACCTGTTTCAGGATTTACATAGTAACGGATAAGAGCTCCTGTATATGATCTGTAGAGAACGCAGATCTCTCCGGCATCGGTTGTAGAGGCATCCCAGTAAGCCATGTTGTCTTCAGATTCAACCATTTCAGCAAGATCAGGGTATTCCTCAATGCAGTATTTCTTAACTGCTTCACATGCCTGTTCCTCTGTGATGAGGTTTGGTTTCTCTGCATTTTCAGTCTTGTCTGTATCCTGTGCTGTCTCAGCCTTTTCTGTTGATTCTGCTGTCTCAGTTGTTTCAGTAGCAGGGATTTCCTCCACCTGAACTCCGCTCTGAGCCTCGCTTTCTGTGCTATCCTCAGAACTACAGCCAGCAAGACCAAGTACCATGCAGCATGCCATAGCTAATAGAAGTTTTCTTTTCATAACACATTCCTCCTCGAAATTATCACAACAATATATATGTTACACCACTTCACAGGAAATAAACCTAAAAGATGTATGAAATCATATTGCAACAAAAAACTCACGACAATAATCCGTGAGCTTTTTGTGTGTGATGTTCAATTATTAAAGAAGTGAGCAGATGCAAGCCTCTACGTCTGCAACATCAGCTGTCGGCTCAAATCTTGCAACTACATTACCTTCACGATCGATGATGAACTTTGTGAAGTTCCACTTGATGTCAGACTTCTTGTCCCAATCAGGATCTGCCTCAGCAAACATCTTCTCAAGAAGTGCCTTGAACTCATGCTCCTGGAAACCTTCGAAGCCCTTCTGAGATTTAAGATATGTATAAAGAGGAAGCTCGTTCTCTCCGTTTACATCAGACTTAGCCATCTGAGGGAAGGTAGTGTTGTAATGAAGTGTGCAGAACTCATGGATCTCTTCATCTGTTCCGGGAGCCTGTGCGCCAAACTGATTACATGGGATATCAACAATTTCAAGTCCCTTGTCATGGTATTTTATGTACATCTCCTCAATAGGAGCATACTGAGGTGTAAATCCGCATCCTGTAGCAGTGTTTACAACCATGATAACTTTTCCCTTGTAATCTGCGAGTTTTAGCTCTTTTCCCTCTCCTGTCTTAAGTGTGTAATCGTAGATCATTAAATTTCCTCCTGTGTTTTATATTTGTATGGTATTTCTTTTACCAGTTCAGTACTTCGTCTGCGTTGTGTACAAGCTTAGCATCCAATACCGCAGCGCCCTTAATGTATTCACCGAGCTTCTCAACTGTCTTGCCGATTCCACTTCCGCCTGAGGTTGCAAAGGCATAAACCTTCTTGCCTTCCCAGTTATAATCCTTGCAGAATGTGTAAACTACTCTTGGCGCTGCTGCGTACCAGATAGGGAAACCAATGTAGATAACGTCATACTTATCGAAATCCTCA
>JAFSTR010000151.1 GCA_017445665.1 Butyrivibrio sp.
TCCCATGACCTGGATAATCTTACCGTTTTCCATGCTTCTTAACTTCCTTGCTGCGCTTAAGCGCTTTGGCTCCGCTGACAACCTCTGTGATCTCCTGAGTGATCATAGCCTGTCTCTGACGGTTATAGCTCTTTTTAAGATCTACTATCATCTGTTCTGCATTCTTATTGGCATTGTCCATAGCCATCATCCTGGACTGCTGGACAGAGCAGAACGACTCGACCATAGCTCCGTAGATAAATCCCGTGACATAATTGGGAACGATATTATCCAGGACTGCTTCCGGAGACGGGTCCATCAAAAACTCCTCGTACATATTGCCGTGGATCGGCGCTCTCTTTTGATACAGAGTTGTAAGAAAATCAAGCGGAAGGAGCTTCTCCATTTTGGCTTCGCAGATATTTCCCCTTACGATCGTGTAAATAATGTAGAACTCATCAATCTTTCTGTCGTAGAAATAGTCCATTATCTCAGCAGAAATCTTCCTCGCTCTGTGAAGTGTGGGGTTTTGTGAGGTAAAAGAAAAATACTCCTCAATATCAACGTTCTCTGAATTAAAGTGATATCTCCCCACTTCGCCAATGACAAAGAGCTTGTACTCACCTTTTTCCTTTGCAAGTGCCTCTTCTGCAAGCTTTATGGCATTGTGGTTATAAGCTCCCGCAAGTCCCTTGTCATCCGTTAAAACAATATACCCGCGTTTTTTCTTAGTCTCGGGTATATCATTTTTGGACTCGAGAAAGATATGCTCTGTTCCCTCGGGAAGGTTTTTTACAACCCTCTCAATCATAGCTTTGGTGGAAAAAAAGAACGGTTCCGTTTCTGACAGGATCTTCTTTGCCTTCCTAAGCTTGGTTGATGAGATCAGATACATCGCATTTGTAATTTTCCTGGTGTCGTTTACACTGCTGATCCTCTCGCGGATCTCTTTGATATTAGCCAAATTACTGTACCTTTATCTCTTTATTAAACTCATCGATCAGATCATAGATCCTCTTTTTAAGGGTCTCTGAGAGATCTTTGGTCTTTTTTATCTCATCACATACATCCTTGTGTTCATTGTTGAAGAATGTTATGAGCTTTTCCTTGTATTCATGGACCTTCTTAACAGGCACATGATCGATTCTCTTTGAGCCTGCAGCCAGAAGGATAAGAACCATCTCGTGCATAGCCAGAGGGTGCTCTAAAGGCTGCTTTAGAAGCTCCATCAGGATCGCTCCGTGATTAAGCTGGTTCTTGGTAACCTCGTCAAGATCAGATGAAAACTGTGTAAACACAGCCATTTCCCTGTACTGTGCAAGGTCGACTCTTATACTTCCCGTAGCCTTCTTCATAGCCTTGGTCTGTGCAGCACTACCTACACGGGATACAGAAAGTCCGACATTGACCGCCGGTCTCATACCTGAGAAGAACAGATCACTCTCAAGGAAGATCTGACCGTCGGTAATGGAAATAACGTTTGTAGGAATATAAGCAGAAACGTCTCCTGCCTGTGTTTCAATTATAGGAAGCGCTGTAATTGAGCCTCCTCCAAGATCATCCGAGAGCTTACTTGCTCTCTCAAGAAGTCTTGAGTGCAGATAAAAGACATCTCCCGGATAAGCCTCACGTCCCGGCGGTCTTTCAAGAAGGAGTGAAAGTGCTCTGTAAGCTACCGCGTGCTTGGACAGATCGTCATATACTATCAAAACGTCTTTTCCCTGATACATGAAGTACTCTGCAAGTGCTGCTCCCGAATAAGGCGCAATATACTGAAGAGGCGCAGAATCAGAGGCTGTAGAGCTGACCACTATCGTGTACTTCATGGCACCTGTCTTTTTAAGAGTTGTAATAAGCTGAGCTACTGTTGAGGCTTTCTGGCCTATTGCAACATAAATACAGATAACACCCTTGCCCTTCTGATTGATGATCGTATCAAGAGCTATAGATGTCTTACCTGTCTGCCTGTCGCCGATAATAAGCTCACGCTGGCCTCTTCCGATCGGGAACATGGTATCTATGGAAAGGATACCTGTAGCCATTGGTTCATTGACAGACTGTCTCTCAACAATTCCGGGAGCCCTCTCTTCTACAGCGCGATATCCGTTCTCTTTGATATCTCCCTTTCCGTCTATGGGCGCGCCGAGAGCATCGATAACTCTGCCGACAAAAGCTTCACCTACCGGGATTCCGGCTTCCTTATAGGTACGAACAGCTCTGCTTCCCTGCCTGATGTTTCTCTCATCACCAAAAAGGATACACCCGATATGATCATCTCTGATATCCTGGGCCATACCCCTTGTTCCGTCTTCAAATTCAATTATTTCGCCGTAGAAGGCGTGCTCAATTCCTTGAATATTGGCAATTCCGTCACCAACCCAGATAACAGTTCCAACTTCCCTGCCCTGTATCGCAAGGTCGAAATCTTCAACCTTAGCCTTTAGCATAGGGATTATGTCCCTGGAATTGACATTGCCAAGTTCTGCGCGAAGCTGCCTTGCTCTGCCTTTATCGCTCCAGTCATACTCATAGTTACCACAGGATACGATAAAGCCTCCGCCAACCTCCGGATCTTGTATGCATTTGAGCTTAATATCAGGATTGCCTACCTTCTCAACAAGAAGCTGCCTGATACTCTCAAGCTGTGACTCACTCGGAGGAGTCTGGGCATAGCGCAGAGTTGCTTTTATCTTTTTATCCATTATTTGCCCTTGCCTCGTTTATGAATTTATCGTAGAGCATACTGTCATCCTCAGAACTGTGCTTGGTCGCAGCAATTTTAGCAGCTGCATCGATGACCATATCCTTTAGTTCGTCGGCATGGATTTCTCTCTCCTTCTCAGCCTCAGCTCTGGCAGAGGCCTTTGCCTCCTTTATGATCCTGTCACCGGTCTTTCTGGCATCCATTACGATCTTATCATATTCTTCATAGCCAAGCTTCTTGATGTCTGCGAGGATCTGCTCTTTTTCTTCATCAGCAAGCTCAATCTTCTTCTCGTATTCCTTTTGGGCAGCCTTTGCTTCCATCATTGCCTTATCTGCAGCTTCGGTAGCTTCATCAACTTCCTGCTGTCTCTTCTGTATAATGGCGTCGATCTTATCAAACAAAAACTTCTTCACAAAGAATAACAGTATAAGAAGATTTATCACTGTAAATAATATGTTGAACAAACTAATAGTTAACACGTTTAATCCCCTTTACATATATAGCTTTTATGAGAAAAGAATGATCATGATAGCTACTACGAATCCATAAATAGCTGTAGCCTCTGCAAGAGCACAACCAAGGATCAGAAGTCTCATGATCTTGCCGTCTGCCTCAGGCTGTCTTGCTACCGCATCGGTTGCCTTGGCTGTGGCAAGGCTTATGCCGATTCCTGCTCCGATACCTGTAAATGCAGCTATAGCTGCTCCGATTGCTGTTAAACTCATTTTCGTTTCCTCCTTTTATTCAACTGCTTCCTTGATGTATAGCGATGTTAAAAAACAAAATACATATGCCTGGATACAACCGTCAAATATATCAAAGTATATGCTTAGTGCTGCAGGCAGTATTATCGGTACTACATGTTTAATCAGCTCCATGATCACGGTAGCTCCCAGGATATTTCCAAAAAGTCGCATACACAGTGACAAAGGCCTTATAAAGAGCTCTAAAACATTCATAAAGGTTATGACCGCCATGGGCTCAGTAAAGCTCTTGAGCCATTTCTTTGGTCCCTTCTTGATGATCCCGGCCGCTTCCACAAGAACAATGCTCATCAGGGAAAGCGCCAGCGTTACATTGAGATCCATGGTAGGCGGAACAAGTCCAAAGAGTCCTATCATATTGGAGAAGGCTATGAATATCAGGACTGTGACTATATACGGGCAATACCCCATAGCCTCTTCACCAAGCAGCTCTCCAACCACCCGTCTTATCCATAGTACAGCCGCTTCAACAGCTGCCTGTCTCTTAGATATGTTGTGGACCTTCAGATTACTTGTTAGCACCAGTATCAGCGTTATCAGCACTGCAAGCACTATCCAGGACACCACTACTGATTTGTAGATGTCAAAAAAGCCGTTTCCAAAGGGTATGTGGATGAGCGTCTTATCTGCCATCAACAGTTCATTTAGCATCTCTTTCATGGAAAATCATCTCCCTGACCTTTAGCTTATTTCTTTTTGTTTTTCTTATTTCTGCGGCGGATCTTCTTGTATTTTTTGCTGTCAAACTCTTTCTTTTGCGGAGCTTCTTCGCCTCTTTCTTTTGCAAGTTCCTCTTTATATTCCGAGATCTCTTCCGTGAGCTGCTCAAGATTGACTTCTTCTCTTACCTCTTCAGCTTTCTCAGATATCTTTTCCCTTACTTTTTCCTGAATATGGTCAGTATCGTCAAAGAATATTGACTCTTTATTCTCTATTTTGTCAGAAACTTTCATGACAAAGATGCCGAATAGTTTAGGCACTTTACCGCCATGTCTCTTAATTATATTAACTACAATGATTATTATAACAATAATCAGAACAATTGCTAAAAGAAATATTGCAATTATTATAAGTCCGAGATTATCTACGTTTTCAATCCCATAAGAAAGAGTGAGTTTGTTGCCCTCCAGCTCATAGGTTGAGTAAGCTCCCATCTTGCCGGTGGGGCTTAACTTTATCCTTGTATTTTCTGTAACTTCATACAGAGCATATTCACCGGCACCCGTAAGCTTTGCGAATTTACCAAAGAAATCATTATAATCGTTATCCGGCTTAAACCTGATCTGATGAACCTTCTGCCCGTCATCGGGAATTGTAAGTTCAATGATTTCCATTTCTTCCAGCTCATTACTGTTTTCAGGGCTGTATTTCTGAGTTCTTACTGTTTCAAGCTTATCTCCGTCCCTGAAGTTTCCGTCAACAAGGAGTATGGACTGATTCTTATCCGGAGTATCGTCTATTGCAAGCGTTGTCCTGTAGAGCTTGTAGGTGGCTGTTGCTGTTACGTCACATACAAGTCTGTCTACTTCGGGCACATCCCAGTCGACATAATAGCCTTCCTTTTCAGGTACGCTTGGATATTCCTCTGGCTTTAAACTCTCACCGTATCTCTTGTTCAGCCTGTCTATCTGCTGAGTGTCATCTTCAAGATCATCATCCTCAAGAACAAAGTTAACAGTTATATTCGAAAATTCATGAGGCAGATCCCTGTAGGTTATTTCTTTTTCAACTTCCTCATCGCTGCCGGTACTAAGAGGAACAACTTCAAGCTTTTCTTCGCTCTCTTTTGTTTCCTGCTCTATTTCCTCAAATACTTGATTATTCTCTACCGCAGTATAGCTTATGGGCTCTGCCTTTAAGGCGTAGCTCACCCTGTCAATTCCTGCCAGGTCATCACTTACAAAGAAGTTGTTCCTGACTTCTCCGCTTTCTGCGATGTGACCTGAAATGGCACCAAACCAGTTCTCTGCCCTGTTTACACTGACAAGGGTCAGACAGTCTTTGATGTGCATACCGTCTCCGGTGATACCACCTACGTAAGTATTCCCGTCAAGCTCGCCCTTTGCGTAGGACTCAACGATATAAGAAACGGAAGAACCTGCTACACCACCGACATAATTACCGTCTGTTGACTCGACCTTAGCATAGCTTCCGCAGTTCAGGATCGTACCCATCTCCTGTAATCCGCAGATACCGCCGACATAATCCTTCTGGCTCTCAATATTTCCGTAGTTTCTATTGTTTCTGAGTACACACTTGGTGATATATGAGGTATTCAGGTTAGCATCCTTGATACCTGTCACATCACCCTCTTTGTCAAACTCGTACTCAATAGCCATGGTTCCTGCGATGCCTGAGATATCGATATCTCCTTCGCATTTTCCAAAATTAAAGCAGGAATCTATAGTGGCATCCGTTGTATATGACGCTTCCTTATAGGATTCATCGGAATACATTGATGTGTAATCTTTATCCAGAACGCCGTCAAGGGCATCCGTATAAAGGTTAAGGATATTATTGAACTGATCGTTTACGGCCTGAAGGTCTCCGACAATCACACCTGTGGCGCCATTCATCTCGGAGTTAAGAAGCCCGAAGTTATCGTTCATGGCAGCCATATTGTCGGCAAGGGAGTTGGTGTGTGCCCTGTACTCCTCATCAAGCTTAGGGAAGCGGATATCGTTTCTGCCGGCAAGATTACTGATAATGCCTTTGGTCTGGTTACCGGCTGTTTCAAGATTTGCTGCAGCTGCATTTATGCCTGCAATTGCAGACTGTGCATCTCCTCTTGTTTTGTCTCCCATCTCGCCAACATGATTTGCATAGATTGCAGCAAGAACCTGCGACTGAGTCTCAATGTCTTCTTTGTAATCATTGGATCCGGTTACAGGATTATAGTAAATGTCTTTGTCCTGAGCATAGTTATTCGCCTGGCTTTGAGCTCTCTCTTTTGCTTCGGAATCAAGCTTTTTGTCATTATCATTTGACGGGAAGGCTGATCCATCATTGAAGTGCTTCCATGTTCCGCTTTTAGCAGGTCCGGTAGAATTATCAATTGAATCCTTAACTTCAGCATCTGTAGGAATTTTTTTGTCATACCAACCTGGCCAGTTTATATCATCCAGAGAAGCTGCTGAACCATCCGAATAATAGTACATAAGGTCATCTGTATCATGACCATAGATCAACCAGTCTTTTCGTTCATCCTTAATATAACTGTTGTAGAATACAGGATATGAATTTGAATAATTCTGCTGATAAATCTCAGCAGCAGTAGCAAGACCGTTTTTTGCAGTCTCGTACTGCTGTCTCTCATCATCGCTTTTAATATAATCTTCAATATTCAGATCAGCGACTGCATTTTTGAGATTTGAGTTGGCGCCCTTTATATTTCCTGCAGCACTTGAAAGATTATCAATAGGACCTCCCGATTTGGAAGTCTCATCCATTACATATTCAATCCTGGAAAACGCCTCATTGGTCGCGCCTGAAATATCATTGGCATAATCGATCGTTCCGCCTGCGATATACTTCGCATCCTGAACTGCCTGTCCGGTGAACTTCTGGATCACAGAGAGTCTTGCAGTAACAGTATCAGACTGATTCTTGGTATCAGCCAGAGTTGCAGATACAGTGTCATGGAGCTTGGCAATTGCGTCAGATAACTGATAGGCAATATCCGATGCAAGGTCAACCTGAATGTAAGGCTCTGCCTGACCAACGATTCCTCCGACGTCTTTTCTGCCCTTAACTTTGCCATTATTGGAGCATCCTAAAATATAGCCGGACTGTCTTCCTGCTATTCCGCCAACATTATATCCAACATGTTCATAGCCAATTTCGCCGTTGTTGATGCATCTGCTCAAAATACCGATCGAAAGACCTGCAATTCCTCCGGTATCTGATACTGTAACGTCAGCACTGGCCTCATCATCTTCCTTATTAAGGCCGTTCTTTATAAGGGAAAGAACCTTGTTGAGGCTCTCCATGGAATCAACAGTTATCTCAGTATCGGTGTTTGTCGTATTTACCATGGCTTCATTTCGGCAGTTAGCGACATTGCCCATGTTCTCTCCGCAAACTCCGCCTGTAAAATGGGTTCCGCTGACAAAGCCCTCTGTTGTACAAAATGCCACATTACCTGTGAGCTGATTAATTCCGACGATTCCGCCGATGTAATCATTGCCCTTTACAACACCCTTGAATGAGCATTCTCTTATCGTTCCGCTGTTTTCTCCGGCAATTCCGCCTACTATAACCGGACTTCCTGCAGGAATAACCGATCCGTTCACATTCAGATTCTGAATAACAGCATTTTTCTCAACATGAATGAATAAGCCGACATAAGACTGTCCCTTTGAGATATTGATCTCTGATATGGTATGACCCTGACCGTCAAATAATCCTCCGAAATCAGGGATTCCGTAAAACTCTTTTCCAACAAGAGATATATCCTTAGTCAAAAGGATCTTCTTATTGTCTGACCAGGTATTGAGTCTGCAGTTATCTGCAAATTCCAGGAACTCATCAGCTGAAGAAATTTCGATCGTTTCAATCTCTACCGGAACAGAAGCTGCTATATCATCCTCGATATCAGCATCTACATCAACTACGTTCTCCTGGGCTCTCTCCTGAGTTCCGGTTGTGATCACATCTGTCTGTGCTGTATCAGCAGAGTCCTTTGCAGCTTCGGGTTCATTCTCAGCAAATACAATAAGACCTGAAGTTGTAAAAAGAGATATTGCCATAAGGCAAGCAAGTAACTTGTTTTTCATATCAAATGCCCTCCCCTTTGCTGCCGTCCGGGGCGGTTTCCTCATTTTCCACGTTTTTATCATCCAGCATCTTAACATCGCCGTTCTCAATATAGGCACTGACATTACCTTTAACTACGGCATGAACTACACCATTTATATTTCCGTCAATATGACCTCTTACGACGCCGTCAATACGCATAGCGCCTGCAACCTGCCTGGTCTGAAGAGGCATGTTCATTACAAAGGCTGTAAGTTCGATGACCTTATCTCCCACGAGCAGGATCTGAGGCAGTACAAACATTGTGACAATGATGGAAATGATCGTTCCTCTTCCGAGGCACTTTCCAATCCCGTAGATTACTGCATCAGATGTCATCTTGCCGATAAGTATTCCGGCAACAGCCATCATGGTACCTGATGTGATTATGGTCGGGAATGAAAGGTTCATTGTATCAATGATGGCATCTCTTTTACCCATTCTCTCACGAAGCTCTGTGTATCTTCCTGCGATAACGATGGCATAATCGATGTTGGCACCCATCTGGATCGAACTTACGATAAGGTAACCAAGGAAGAACAGGTTCTCATGCTGAACAGCAGGAAATGAGAAATTGAGCCAGATACATCCCTGGATAACTGCAATAAGAAGAACAGGCATTCCTGCGGACTTAAAGGTAAAGAGCAGAACTACCAAAACCGCAAGAATTGACATAACACCGGTTACTTTAGTATCTCTTGCGTTACACTTTTTCAGGTCATACTCACTGACAGTATTTCCTACTACATAGATCTTATCTTCGTCGTAGTATTTACCGGTTATCTTGTGAAGCCAGTTTATGAATTCAAAGGATTCCTCAGACTCCTCAGGAAGATTCATATAGACAAGGATTCGTGAATAATCAGGTCCCTGAAGCTGCTGTTTGGCAAAGTTCATCATCCTGTTGGCATCTTCAAGCTTCTGCATGAGCTCATCATCCAGGGTAACGTATCCTTCCTCAACTTCCTGATATACGAACATGATCATATCGATCAGAGGAACCTTATAGTTTGCAAGTCCGTTAACTGCCTTGGCATAATCCTTATCGTTAACAGCATAGGCAGCATAAACAAGCTCAGCGATCTCATAATCAATATCCAGAAGTTCTGAAAACTGACGTGGCGAGAGCTTATCTGTGAGTGTATAGCCTCCTATTGCCTCAGTATTGGCAAGACCTGTAATACTGACAACATTATCATAGGATAAAAGCTCATCGATGAGTTTTTTCTCCTTGTCATAATCTCCTGACGGGAAAACAAGCGCAACCATAGGATTGGTCGGGAAATTCTCATCCTGAAGATTCTGAGCCTTCTGTACTTCATTAGTAAGAGGCGGATGGATCTTGGTATATCCGTAAACATAAGGAGTTCTTGCAGAAACGCGGTTTGCAATGATGATTATCACTACAAAGAGTGGCGCAATGATGTATCTTGATGCGTATGCAAACTTACCTACAAACGGAATTGGCGGTACGAAGTTTCTGTGTTTGGTCTTTATCATGAGTTTTGCGAACACCATGATAAGTCCGGGCATCAAAAAGAATACTGACATAAGGCTCAGGATAATAGCCTTGATCAGTACGATACCCAGATCTACGCCTATACCGAACTGCATAAACAGCATGGCTACAAGACCACCGATTGTTGTAAGGGAGCTTCCTGTGATCTCAGGAATTGATTTGGTAAGTGCGATTACGGTTGCTTCTCTTGTGGGCAGATTGTGACTTAGCTCTTCCTTGTATCTGTTCAGGAAGATGATGGCATAGTCGACAGAGAGCGCCAGCTGAAGAACAATAGTTACAGAGTCTGATACAAAAGAAATTGTACCTAAAACAAAGTTCGTGCCCATCTGAACAAGGGCTGCACTTCCAAAAGTGATCAGAAGTACCGGTATCTCCGCGTATGCTTCGCAGGTAAAAAGAAGAACTGCCAGTACGACAAATACAACCAGGACAGTAATAACACTCATCTCCTTTTCAATAAGAGCTGAGTGTACATCACCAAGTTCTGTAGAAAGATATGTATCATATGGCGCAAAATACTCTTTTACCTGATCCAGAGAGTCAAGGCACTTTTCGTCCTTCTGATCATAATCAAAGGTTATGTTGAAAAGAGCCGATCCGTTATTATAGTGTTCCTTGGAATCATCTACTTCTGCAGAAAATACCCCCTCGATATCTTCCACATCATCCTGTATCTTAAGAGCCTGATCGTAGGAGATGTTTGCCACCATGACCTTTACGGTTCCGTAGGTGGTAAACTGCTCCTCCATCAGATCAAGTCCCTGTCTTGTTTCTGTAGTTCCGGGCAGATAGAAAGCAAGATCGTTTTCTACTGATACCCAGTCCTTGGCGATAAATGCAAAAATACCTAAAATAGCATAAATAAGGAAAAACAGATTGCGCTTATCTACGATAAATGCGCAGATCTTCAGCATAAAGCTGTTGCCAGCTTTTTCTTTTTCTTCCATAACCTATAAACCCCCATACATAAGAAATTTAAAAAACTTATTTTGTCTCAGCTATCTCAGCAGCAAGCAGATAGATAAGAGGTGAATTCCAGTAAATTGTGATCTCGTTGGTTGAATAGCTCTGTGCATTGTCAGCATAGCACTTAGCGCTTGGCATACCTCTTAATACATTCTGCACATACGGATCATTAAGTCCACTGTTGGGTCCGCCTACAA
This sequence comes from Butyrivibrio sp., assembly GCA_017445665.1. Classification (GTDB taxonomy): domain Bacteria; phylum Bacillota; class Clostridia; order Lachnospirales; family Lachnospiraceae; genus Butyrivibrio. The sequence goes on from JAFSTR010000151.1 coordinate 10,930, forward strand.
GCATACCCGGAACGGTAACCCCCTTAGCCTGTGAAGGTCTGTGATGTGGATGATCTGAGTACACAGTTCCAAACTCTGTAAGGAAGCAGTAACCTGTTGCATTGTTTCCAAAGAGGTAATTAAGCTGCATATCTGCAACATTCTTGTTGTAGGTATCAACAAGGCCTTTCATCATGAACATATACTGTCCGTTATTGGCTATTGTCAGGTTACTTCCCCATGGGTAAGCACCCACAATTGAAGATCCGTAAGAATACTTGGCTGAGTTTGACACGATCTCTTTTGCCATCTTGTTTGCTTCATCTGCAACTGCCTTAACAGTTTCAGCATCGGCATCCTTAGCAGTAAGGTAAGCATATCCGCCATATCCTGCTACGCCCTGCCATCCAAGTGAATATCCGTTGTCAGGAAGCTCATTCTTTAAAAGCTCCTCATATGCCTTATCACCTGTGGTCTTAAAGAGTTCAGCATAAGCCCAGAATCTCTCATCGACATCATTAACATCTTCATACTCACCTGTTGAGATATCCGCAGGGTTTTTGTAACCCTTAGGATCGCGAGGTGTCCCTGCAACATATTCTGCAGCCTTTTTAGCAGCTTCAAGGCACTTATCTGCATAGTCCTTGTCAACTGATGCATAAACGCGTGAAGCCATAGCCATTACACCTGCAAAATCTGCAGTTGAAGTTGTGGTAACCGGCATGATAACAAGCTCATCAGTCTCTTCCTCAGGCATGATCTCTCCGGGGAAGTTCCTGCAGGTTACCTTGTGATATACTCCGCCGTCTTCTCTCTGCATCTTGAAGAGCCAGTCCAGCTCATACTTTGCTTCATCTAGAATATCAGGTATACCGTTTCCGCTCTCAGGGATGCCTACAGCATCATCAAATACGCCGGGATAATTCTCGTATGCAAGAAGAAGGTCAGCTACAGCCTTGGCTCCTGCTACAGAATATCTTCCATAATCTCCTGCATCATGCCATCCGCCTGAAACATCCAGCTTTTTGGAAGAATCTTCATAGAGCACTGCCTCATCACTGTGGCATACAGGGTGAGCGAAGTCTCCTGCAAGGTCCTTTGTCAGCTCTGTTCCGCATCTCTGGTAATAAAGCATCTTGATTGAAGCCTTGAATGCATCATCATAAACATCCCCTGCAATTCTGAAGGAATGTGAAACAGCATCACCTGCCTCCACATGATAAATTCCCTCATCAGTTATATCTGAGAAGTTAAAGATCGCTTCTTTTTCGCCTGTGTCAGGATCATCAATGCTGTTCTTGATCTCTTTTTCAAAGACTGCTTCACCTGTAGCTTCGTTAATAAGAACAGCAGTCTTGTTGAGAGCTGAACCTCTTAATGTTGCGCTCTTATAAGATCCCGGAAGGTATCCGATCTGGTTTACTGCGATATCAGGCATATCTGCTCCTGTACTGCTTGCAACTCTGTTAGTAGCATCGATCAAAGTGAGAACAAAATTATCGAAGTATACATGATGTTCAGGAGTATTCTTGTCCATATCCTCTACAACACCCATGTTAAAACAAAATCTGGGAGCAGGATCTCCTGTCTCATTCATGGTAAATGTATATTCGTAGCTTTGCTTTTCTTTTCCTATCTGGAAATGATCTTCAAAGTAAGCGTGGTAATCACCGCTGTTTAACTGAAAGCGCATCTCCAGCCACTTATCTTCAATATCCGAGTATGCATCAAACGTGAGCTTATAGACACATCCCTCATCAAGAGAAAATCCGTCGTGATAGAGCTGAACTCCGTGTGCAACAGTTCCGAGATTCTTGATATCCACATCAAGCTCCCCATCTGCTGTTGCAGAGATCTCGCACAGACCGTCCTGGCAAAATGTACCCCATAGTTCTGTTCCGTTGGAAAAGTCGCCGTTTTCCAACATATTTTCGCCTGTAAGCTCGATGGGCTCTACTTCTTTTTCTGCTTCAGCCTCTTCTTTTTGCTCCTCAGCAGGAGGCTGTGCAGTAACTTCCTGAGTAGCCTCTTCTGAAGCAGCCTCACCGGCAGCAGGTTCAGTGGCGGTTTCAGTTCCGCAACCTATCATCCCTGCTGCGAGAAATGCGGACATCGCCACAGAGAAAACCCTTTTCATAAACTTCCTTTTCATAACTTTCCTCTCCTGTAGATAAGACCTTATTTCAGGTCATATTCAAGCTTGACTGTGATTGATGCAGTCTTATTCCTTGAGCTTGTATCAAAAGCACCGTCATAAGAATAGCTGCCGGTGCCTGAATTCGTGGCTGTGATCTGGAATACTCCCAGATTAGAATTGCGAAGCTTACCCACTTTTGCTCCGGAATTCTTGGCCATTATGTCAATCCTCTCCCTTGCATTGGCAGTTGCCTGCTCGATCAGCGAGAGCTTAAGATCATCAAGTCCTGTGTAGTAGTATTCGGGAGCCTGTGATTCAAATTCAACTCCGGTCTCAAGGAGGCTTGAGATATCTCTTGAAATCTTCTCAACCTTGTCGATGTCGGTGGAAGTAACGCTCAGTGACTGCTGAAGCCCATATCCGTCCTGTTCCCTTCCGATATAATTGCCGTTGTCGTCATAGATATCCCTGTAGGTCTTCCATATATCTACTGAGTTGAAGATGATCTCATCTTCTGTGACTCCGTTTGCAAGAAGGTAGTTCTTAACTACAGCGCTGTCCTTTTTGATCTTGTCATAGGCAGCCTTTGACGTATAGTCGGCCGCGGAAAAAGAGCCTCTCCAGATAATAAGGTCTGATTCAAAATCGACATTCGCACTTCCCGTAGCAGTAATTGTATGAACGCTCTCTGATCTGAAATGCGAAAGTCCAAGCGCTAAACATAAGCAGCTTGCAACAATACTAAGGCCGATTATCAGTGCTGTGAGCCAGCTCTTGTTCTTATTTGTGTTTTCCATTTCATCTCCTCCTAAACAGATCATTTAGTTCTTGAAGCTATGTACCGGTGCAGGAATCCTTCCTCCTCTGTTAACAAACTCATCGCAGGAGAACTTATTTACAGGCATGATTGGCGCATATCCTAAAAGTCCGCCAAATTCAACTGTCTCTCCAACGCCCTTTCCGATAACAGGGATAAGTCTTACTGCTGTTGTCTTCTGGTTTATCATTCCGATAGCCATCTCATCTGCAATGATTCCGGCTATTGTAGTATCTTTCGTATCTCCCGGGATTGCTATCATGTCAAGACCTACTGAGCATACACATGTCATGGCCTCCAGCTTCTCTAAGGTAAGTGCTCCCGCTTCTACCGCATCGATCATGCCCTGATCCTCACTTACAGGGATGAATGCTCCGGAAAGTCCTCCAACATAGGAAGAAGCCATTACGCCGCCCTTTTTGACCTGGTCGTTCAAAAGAGCCAGTGCTGCAGTTGTTCCCGGTGCTCCTGCATGCTCAACACCGATCTCATGAAGAATGTCAGCTACGCTGTCTCCGATTGCCGGCGTGGGAGCAAGTGAAAGGTCAATGATACCAAAAGGAACTCCAAGTCTCTTTGATGCCTCCTGTGCTACAAGCTGACCAACTCTTGTTACCTTAAAAGCTGTCTTTTTGATGGTCTCGCACAGAACCTCAAAGTTCTCGCCTCTTACCTTCTCAAGTGCTGTCTTTACAACTCCCGGGCCGCTAACGCCGACGTTTATAATCTTATCTGCCTCTGTAACTCCGTGGAAGGCTCCTGCCATGAAGGGGTTATCATCCGGTGCATTGCAGAATATAACAAGCTTGGCGCATCCAAGGGAGTCTTTTTCCTTTGTTGCCTCCGCAGTCTTTTTTACAATGGTTCCCATGAGCCTTACGGCATCCATATTGATACCGGTCTTGGTGGAACCTACATTTATGGACGAGCAGACAACTTCAGTTGTTGAAAGAGCCATCGGAATAGACTCTATCAGCATTTTATCAGACTCTGTCATTCCCTTGCTTACAAGTGCAGAATATCCGCCGATGAAGTTAACTCCAACAGCCCTGGCTACCTTATCGAGAGTCTTTGCGATCTTTGCAAAGTCCTCCGGGCTCTTGCAGGCTGCTCCGCCGATCAGTGATATCGGTGTTACGGAAATTCTCTTGTTGACGATAGGAATACCAAACTCTCTTGCAATCTGGTCACCGGTCTTAACAAGGTCTTTTGCCGTATCATAAATCTTGTTGTAGATATTGTCGCAAAGCTTATCAAGGTCACTGTCTATACAGTCCAAAAGACTTATTCCAAGTGTAATGGTCCTGACATCCAGGTTTTCCTTCTCGATCATCTCGTTGGTCTCTACGACCTCATGAATATTTATCATAGCGCCACCTCACTCAGACCCTGTGCATTGAGTCAAATATCTCTTCGCGCTGGCATTTAATAACAACACCGATGCCCTGTCCGAGAGACTCTAGATCATCAGCAACAGTATTGAACTGCTTATCTGTTCCTGACATGTCAACGATCATCATCATGTTGAAGTATCCGCTTACTATTGTCTGGGAAATATCAAGAATATTGATCTTTGATTCTGCAAGATAGGTGCAGACCTTGGCAATGATGCCCACTGTGTCTTTTCCGACTACGGTAATGATAGTTTTATTCATACAACACTCCTCCATAAATATATTTATCAAAACTCAATGACAGGTGAAAGGCAGCTTCTCTCAGCAACCATTATCGGGAAATCATTGCCGTGATACGGATTATCTCCCATCTCGATCTCAACCCTTACTGTCTCATAGGCAAGCTCAGGCAGATTGTTTTCCTTGGACAGGTGTCCTAAGAAAATCCCCTTCATTTTCTCATTTAAAAGACTGCACAGAAGTTCTCCACTCTTTTCGTTGGACAGATGTCCCTTGTCTCCAAGGATCCTGGTCTTAAGGATGTAGGGATAAGGACCTGTCTGAAGCATCCTGACATCGTGATTGGCTTCCAATAAAAGTGCATCGCAACCTGACAGAGCACTGACTGTATATTGATCGTAGCAGCCAAGGTCAGTTGCGATGCCAACCTTTTTCTCGCCACAATAGACCCTGTAGCCGCAAGGCTCCAGAGCATCATGGGAAATCTTCATTGGATTTATTATCATGTCACCAACTACTACGGCTTCATCCGCCCTGACACGTACAAAGGATGAAAAGTCAATTTCACCCTTTTTATCAGAGTTTCTGATCCCTGTAATGGTGCCTTCTGTGGCATAAACAGGTATCTGATGTTTCTTTAAAATAGTTCTGAGGGCAGCTATATGATCTGCATGTTCATGTGTCACGAAGATCGCGCTTATATCATCAAAGCTAAGGTCAAGCTGGCTTAAGCCCTCACCGATTCTCTTTTTACTGACGCCGGCGTCAACAAGAATATGGGTGTTGTCCGATCCCACGTAAGTACAATTTCCGCTGCTTCCGCTGGCAATGCTTGTAAATCTCATTATTTCCAATAAACCTCTATCTTATCGCCCTCTTTAATAGGCTGCATATAATCCGGTGTGGAGCCGTTAAGTGTAGTCACAATGCTCCTTCCGTTTGGCTTTGAAAGATCAAAGTCGATGGCATCAAATATATCAACAAAGATATAGTCTGCCTTACCGTGAAGCGTAACAGCTTCATTGTTGACGATAATGTGCAGGTCATGGGCAAGAATATTTCTTACAACCTCTGTCTCAGGCTCTTCGCTGCTCTCAGACTTTTCATAGGTTCCGTCATCGTCCGGAAGGTCATCAAAGGTAAGCTGACCGTCTTTGTCAGCCTTAAGTCTTGCCTCATAGTCAATATTTTCATAGGATTCCTCGTTAGCCTGTGAAATAGCCATTTCATCAGCACTTGGGAAATCTTTGTAATAGTCCATGATCATATCTTCCTGATCCTTGAACTCAACCTTGAAGTTCTCGTAAACAGGAGTATTTGCATCGCCTCTTTCGTTGTTGACGATGATCACTGTATCTTCTGTCAGCTGAATGTCCATAAGCTCAGCAATCTGCGCAGCTGTATTGTAGTCAAGGATCTTGACATCGTCACCGGCTGCAATGTCATAGTAACCGGTCTGAGCCTCTCCGTTGACAGTTGCGTATCTTGAAGCCTCAACGTTCTTGCCGTTTACATTGACATTAAATTTGGTCTTAAATTCAGGAATGTTCTCGATAGTTGCCTTACCGGGAGCACCTGCCGTTGAAGGAGTAACGCTTATGATATCGTTGGCATGAATCTTGGAGTGAATGTCGGCAGGCTTACCGTTGAGCTGGATAACAGCCGCTTCACCGGGTTCACCTCTCGATGTTCTCTCCTTGCCGTTAACGGTATACTTAAGTTCTGCACCCCTCTTCGGGAAAAGATCTTCATTCGGGAAGGAAGCCTGCATGGCAGCATCCACGATCTGAAGTTTGCCGTTATCATAGATCTTGGTCTGGGTTCCGTTAAAAGAAACAAAGATGAAGTTGTTGGCCTCTTCATAGAAGCTGATACAGATACCAAGAGGTGTAACAAGCAGTGAATCCCTGTCGATTCCATCGTTATTAAGGAAAGTAATGTTCTTCATTACTTCCTCACCCCTGAGAGCTACACGTTCCTCAGGAATATCCATATCCTTGGCGATTGCCTTGGTGTATCCCGGAACGCATCCGCCTCCGCCGACTACGAAGACAGCGCTTACAGGCTTATCACCGTTCAGGCGCTTTATCTCATCGGTGGCCTTCTGAGCCATCTCTTCAACCTTGGGTTTTATGATGCGCGCGATCTCTTTTGCGCTGATGGTCTTTGTAAGACCCATGATATCAATATACTCAACCTGCTCCTGATGGCTTGCCTTGATCTTGATCTCATCGGCAGAATTAAAGTCAACCAGGCAGTGCTGAGCGATTATCTCTGTGATGTCGTCACCGGCAATAGGAAGCATTCCGTATGCAGTGATCGATCCGTCGTCAGTTACGCAGATATCGGATGTTCCGGCACCTACGTCAACAAGAGCAAGATTCAGCATCCTGAATCTGTCAGGGATTGCAACCATCATAGCTGCAATAGGCTCGAGAGTCAGGTTTGCTACATTTAAGTTTGCTCTCTCACAAGCCTTATAAAGTCCGTCAACGCAGTCATCGGGAAGGAAGGTTGCGATAAGCTCTACGCTTACCTTACCTGCATTGTGTCCCTCAAGGTTTGCAATCTGGTAACCATCCAGATAATAGTGCATAACAGAATATCCAACCAGATAAAACTTAAGGTCGGAAGTGTTTTTGCTCAGAAACTCTGAATACGCCTGCTCTACAGCGGCTGAATCCAGGTTGTAGATATCCTCATCGGTTATGGTGTGATTGTCGGGATACTCATAGTCATAGGTTGTCCTTACAGTCTGAAGCACACGACCCGCAGCAGCAATGCAGACATCTGTAAGATGAATGTCTGTCTGCTGTTCAAGCTTGTCCGTTACCTTTCTTATGGTAGCGCCAACCTTGCCAATATCGTGGATCTGTCCATCCAGCATAGCTCTTGTCTCATGCTTCTCAACAGCCTGAGCAACAACATTAAACTGGTTGTCGTTCATGTATCCCACTGTTCCGACAACACTTCTGGTTCCTATGTCCAGTCCGTATACTACCTTCTGATCTGCCTGTTCTAAGCTTGCCATTTTGCTTTCCACTCCCCAATTTTATTGTCTATCTGCTTCTTGGCATCATCCAGTGTGCCTGAGTTATCAATTACAAAATCCGCATTTTCTCTGAAGGTTTTATCATCAAGCTGTGAATCAAAGATATTATCTATCTTCTCATCACTATACCCCCTGGAAGCCTTAAGCCGGCTTCTTCTTGTGTCCTCATCTGCGTATACGTACCACAGTTCGTCCACAAATCTCTTATATCCGTTTTCTATCAAAAGAGCTGCCTCGACAAATACAAAATCAAGCTCACCCTTTTCTCTCTCGCTGTCTATAATATTAATAATAAATGTATTTACAGCAGGATGCAAAATATTATTGACCGCAGTCAGGAGTTTTTCATCCCCGAAAATAGCTGCAGCCATTTTCTTTTTGTCAATTTCGCCCTCTTCATCCAGAATATCTTTTCCCAGAATTCGGATCAGCTCGTCATAGGCAGGATATCCCTTTTTCTTGATGTCGTTGGCTACATTGTCGGAAAAGATCACCCTGGCATTGTAGCTCTCCCCGATATAATCAAGGATCGCACTCTTGCCGGCTCCTACACCTCCGGTTATACCGATGATGTTCGTCTTTCCTTTTTTTAACTTATTTTGCTTCATACCAGTCACTTCCCGTGTGGCAGTCAACTTCCATAGGAACAGAAAGCTCTACTGCCTTCTCCATCTCTGTAGTAAGTAAATCCGAAACCTGATCGATCTCATCAGGTGCAGTCTCAATAAGAAGTTCGTCGTGGATCTGCAATATAAGTCTCGACTTCAAATTTTCTCTTTTTATCCGGTAAAAGACATTTATCATGGCTATCTTCATGATATCAGCCGCAGTTCCCTGGATGGGAGCATTCATGGCAACTCTCTCGCCAAACTGTCTCATCATGTAATTGCCGCTTTTAAGCTCCGGGATTGGTCTTCGTCTTCCGAACATAGTCTCCGAATAGCCCTTGTTCTTGGCATCCTGTATCACTCTGTTCTGATAATTCCTGACTCCCGGATATGTCTCAAAGTACTTCTCCATGTATTCCTTGGCTTCCCCAACGGAGATCGAAAGATCCTGGGAAAGTCCGAATGAACTGATCCCATAGACAATACCGAAGTTAACAGCCTTGGCGTTTCTCCTCTGAAGCGGTGTAACCTCCTCAAAAGGAACATGGAACACCTTGGAGGCTGTGATCCTGTGTATATCGTCGCCCTCGTGATAGGCGCTTATAAGGCCCTGATCCTCGGACATGTGAGCAAGGATCCTGAGTTCAATCTGTGAGTAATCAGCATCTGCAAATACATAGCCATCCTTTGGTACAAAGACCTTTCGGATAAGTCTTCCAAGCTCCGTCCTCATGGGTATATTCTGAAGATTGGGCTCTGTTGAGCTTATTCTTCCTGTCGCTGTTATTGTCTGATTAAAGCTTGTATGTATCCTGTCATCATGCTCTATGAAAGCAGCAAGTCCATCTGCATAGGTGGACTTCAGCTTGGCAAGTCCTCTGTACTCCAGGATATCAGCTACGATCTTATGCTCCGGAGCGAGCTTCTCAAGGACATCAGCTGCTGTTGAATAACCTGACTTGGTCTTCTTCTCTGCAGGAAGTCCCAGCTTCTCAAACAGGATCTCTCCCAATTGCTTGGGTGAATTAATATTAAACTCACAGCCTGCAGCCTCGTAAATAAGCTTCTCAAGCTCTGTTATACGCACAGAAAGCTTATCTCCGTACTCCTTAAGAGCATCTCTCTTGGCTATGATGCCCTCTTTCTCCATAGCATAGAGGATATAGGAAAGCGGCATCTCAATATTGTAAAAGAGCTCTTCCATACCGGTCTTTTGCAGCTTCTTCCTGATCAGCGGAGCTGCGAGGAAATTGGCCGCTGCAATCTTGCCGGCATAGTCCGAGAGTTTGTTCTCATCAGACACAGAGAGTTTCTCTTTGCCAAAAATATCACCTGCCTTGGGAAGAGGAATCCCTAAGTATTCGCTGCAGATATCCCAGATCTGATAATCGTTCTTGATGGGATTTATGATATAAGCACCGATAAGAGTATCGAAGGCTCTTACACCCTTCTTATAAGCATCGTCGCCCTGTCTGTAACCGTCAGTTCTCTCAGTCATCTCAGCGGGAACAAAGAACCTGAAGTCCTCCTTCATGTTAAAGCCGGAAAGAGACGCTGTTCTACTAAGCTCCGAGAGCTTCTGTCCAAGGTATTGTCCTGTGATGAAGTTGATCACGGGAATATAGTAAGCCTCGTTTTCATCAAAGCAGATTGAAAGACCAAGAACTTCTGCCTGCGATTTTTCATCTCCGCTCTTTTCAGAAACCAGGTGATATCCAACATACCTTTCAGGGTTTCCACCTGCATATTCGGCAGCCTTTTTGAAAACAGCCTCAACCTCACCAAGGTCTGAAGTAACCTTAAGTGTATGTTTAAACTTCGGAAGCTCCTTGACACTTCCTGAGGGAGAAAGCGTCTTTAAGATCTCCTCAAAGGAAGTCCTTACTGTCTCGCTTACAGGAAATTCATCACCTATAGACGCACCCTCAACTGAAACTATAAGCTCTTTGAATCTTTCTATCTGCCAGGACACATCTTTGGTAAAAGAGCTCTCATCGCCCTCAAATGTAAACTGAAGAACGCCAATATCTCCCTGTGCCAAAAGCTCTTTTAACTTAAAGAAAGCTCCGTAGAGGCCGCTTATATGATTGCCCTCTGCGTCAGTAAAATCAGGGATTGCATAGAAGGCATCTCTTATTAACTTATTTCCATCAATGATCAGTTTGTTGTCAGACATATATCTCCTGTTAAAGCGCTATTGCCAGTAAAATGCAAAGTGCAAAAAGAGCTGCCACCGAGATTTCAAGTATGTAGCTAATAAGCACAAGAGTCTTCCTCCTGTGCATCTTCTTTTTGGCATCAGCAAGTTCTCTCTCAAGCTCGTTTACAAGGTTGAAGGTGTTACCGTCTTCAAGCCTTTGCATACCTACACGGACCAGAAACTGAATAGTCAGTTCCTCCTTGCACTCGGGACAGTTATCAATATGATCCAGAAAATCGGCAAGATCCTGATTATCAAGGTCATCATCGAGAAACTGCGGGATTAACTTTTCCATTTGTTTGCATTCTATCATATCAGTATTTCTTCAACATGTTGTATGTTAAAAAGGCCATATTGCAAGCAATTCTACAAGATATAGAATACTACAAATCACGTGATTTTACAACGGAAATGCTCCCCGATAATCAGGGTTTATTATCGGGGAGCGGTGTGTAGGATATATTAAGTTGAATTGTTACCAGAATAATCTGCGCAGTATGCTAAATACTGTTACTACGACTTTTTTAACCACTTTTATAACAGGAGCAATGATCTGGATGATCGGAGGTATAACGATCACAGGAGGCTCCGGCTGTGGTTCGGGCTCGGGCTTGGGTTCAGGCTGTGGTTCAGGCTGTGGCTCCGGTTGTGGCTCCGGCTGTGGTTCAATGGCCGGATCTGTTCCCGGCTGATCAGGATCTACAGGATCTGTAGGTTCAACTGACGGATCTGTTCCCGGATCTGTAGGATCTGAAGGCTCTGTCTGTGCCTCATCAATCTCAACAAGGCTGATGTCATCGATAAATACATCATGCTTAGTGCTGATCCTCTCACCGTCGATGGATCCCATAGTTACGTTAAATCTTGTATTTGTATCTGTGGGGTACTCCATCTTAAACTCAGTTGTAAAGGTCTGCCACTCAGGGCCGATGGTAGCAGGGCCGTTTCCTGAATAGTTAGCCCATTCACCTTCATACTGCTGCATTAAGTACTTAACTTTTCTCTCGATTGAGGACTTCATACGGAGGGATAATCTGTAACTCTTTCCCTGCTCGAGAGTAATGCCATCCTGATTGAGCTGAATATACCAGTTGTTTGCATCCGTATCGGCAACTGTATCCTCGATTGTGATTGCAAAGGTGTTATCGTTGCCGTTCATGTTGTCAATTACATAATTTGCCTTAACCTGTGAGTCAATATATGGGCTAAAGCTTGCAAGTCCTGCATTGAATGAACCGTTCTTTATAAGTGCAGACTCAGTAAAGAAGATGTTATCAAGGTAATATGTTCCCGCACCCTTAAAGGTAAGCTCTACATTTGATGCGGCTCTTTCAAGATCTTCATCGTAGATTAGTTTCTTAGAGAACTTAGAATCTGTATCTTTAAGTTCAGGCACATAGCTGTTTCCTGACATATTTACTGCAAGGCCGTCAAAAGCGCCATTTTCAGATCTTGCATTAAATGAAAGCTCGTACTGTCCCTTTCCGATAGGTGAAAGAGCTGACTGCTTAACTGATACAGTCTTTCCTTCAGGAACAGTAACCTTAAGTTCTCTCTTTGTTCCTGCGTTTGTCACTGAGATATACTGTGAATCTTCCTCGCTGAATTCCCAGTATCCAAGTCTTCTCTCGCCCTGATCGAAGGATCCGTTGTAAATATAGTTTCCGTCAGGTCTTATTACTTTCTCATTGTTATCAACGATCTCATCACCTGACTTATGAGTAAGTCTTACATTTGAAATTGTAACAGCTGCTACAGGTGTATTCTTACCTAAGTTAAACTCAAGAGATCCGTTTGGATCGTTCTTGTCGTTCATAGTAAAGGTGTATGAATAGCTCTGCTTAGAAGTTCCAACCTTTACTGTCGTATCCTGCATGTATCTTGTCCAGCCTCTGTCGGGACCTTCCACATCAATAACGATATCTCTTTCTTCGTCAGCAACAGCATCAAAGGTGAGCTCATACTCCCATCCCTTGTACATAGGAATGTTCTCCTGCTTAAGCTGAACACTGTGGTTCTGTGATCCGGCGCTTGCAGGTGTGATCTTTATTGAATTATCTTTTATAGCGTATGTTGATCCTTCCGCATCAGATTCAAGATGCAGTTTCCAGTTGTCCTTATCGGCATTTTTATCCCCGTCAATGCCGATCTCTTTTGAGAAGTCGCCGTTAATTACGTAGTTTCCTGTCTCATCTGCCTCCCTGAAGGTAACTTCCTTCTCAGGACGCTTGCACTCTTCTTCAAGTCTTGCGTATTCTTCTGCAGACTTCTGATAAACTCTTACGTAGTCGATCTCGTAGCTCTGGTTGTTCATATCCGCATAAACATCGTCATTTGGATATCCAACCCAGCTTCCGCCTACTGCAAGATTGAGAATGATATAGAAATTCTGATCAAAAGGTGCAGGATATGTAGCCTGATTGTCATCATCAGTTCCTGTATACCAGTCACTTGTTGTGTAAACTTCCTCTCCGTCCACATACCATGTGAGCTTTCCCGGATCCCAGTCAAGAGTGTAGGTGTGGAACTCATCCGAGAAGCTGCCATCTGTAAGGACTTTGCTTCCCTGATTCTCCTTGTGACCTGCTCCCGAGCTGTAACCGTAGTGAATTGTGTGATAGGACTTGGATGTATTCTGTCCCATTACTTCCATGATGTCGATCTCACCGCACTTAGGCCATTGTCCGTAAAGGCCCTCGTCCGTAGCCATGAGCCAGAATGCAGGAAGATATCCCTGGCCTTCAGGAACCTTGGCTCTTGCCTCGAAACGACCGTATGTGAAATCGTGCTTACCCTGTGTTGTTACTCGTCCGGAAGTGATCTCTCTTTTTCCGCTTCCTGATGATGAGCCTGTGCCTGCAGCAGCACTTCCCTCAATAACAGCCTTAGTTCCGCCGTACCAAGCATATCCGTTATCAGGATCAAGAGCGCTGAGTTCAACCGATCTGTCAGCATCAGATGATGCCTTCATGTGGAAGCTGTATTTATGTCCTGTCTCAAAGGTAAGTCCCTGTTTCTGGATCTGGAAATTCCAGTTAGCTTCGCCTGCACTTTCGATAGAAAGGTAAGCTGCTCCGTTGTTAAAGCTGAATGTTCCCGCTGCAGGAGATGTAACTCCGCCGATCCAGCTTCCGTCAAAAGTTGAAATAAGTTCAACAGGATTCTCTTCATCTGTTATATCTTTTAATGAAACTTCTGAAATAGTAACGTTTGCTGCTCCTGAAGCTGCCTCGAAGCCATCACCGATAATTCCGAAGTTAACCTGAACTGCGATGGTCTCTGAAGTGTCTGCGCTGTAGTCTACAGTAAAATCAACATCAGTCTCTTTTACCTCAGAAGGCTCCTCATTCTGCTCTTCTGTCACTTCTTCCGGTTCTGTAACGTGAGGCTTTATCACCAGATTACCGTCCTTAACCTCGATGTTCCCCTCATCAAGGCCCGTGTATCTCTGAAGCTCAGCGTTAACCCAACCGGGCTCATGCTGCTCAACATTCCAGTCTGAAGTGTTGAATCCATCCTCGAACTCATCAGACCAGACAAGAGAATAACCGTCACTGTCAGTCTCTGCTCCCCTTGCAGTGCTTGCATTTACAGGAAAAGAAATTCCGGTAAAAGCAAGTATAGCTGACATTAAAGCTACACTTAAACTTCTGCGTCTAAACTTTCTCATAAGCTTCTCCTTACCCATAACTTATAGTTTGTAACACTTAGGTCATGTTAATACTTTTTTTAGAATATCTATATCAAAACAGAAGAAAATATAACATATTTATGACATAAAATTGCATTTTCAAACATGAATGTGTTATCATTGGCAAAAGCTGGAAATAACATAAAAAAATATATGGAGAGTAAGTTATGGATTCCGAAAAACTCTTTAACATTGATAAAGAAATGATCCACAGAAGTCAGAACGACGAGCTTTTGTTTTACAGGCAGGTCGCAGGCGGCGATGTGGAAGCCATTATAGAGAACTGCAAGCAGCACAGGTTTATGGACAACGAAGGTGTAGGTGTTTTGTCAAAAGACCCTGTCCTCAACCTCAAATATCACTTTATCGTTACTGCTGCGCTTGTTTCCAGGATATGTACCGAGAACGGTATGGAGATGGAGTTATCCTTCAGACTCAGTGACCACTACATACAAAAACTGGACTATCTCTTTTCCCTGGAGGAAATTGAGGAATGCCACAACAGGATGATACTGGATTATACAAGGAGAATGCAGATCCTAAGACAGAATGCTGCACTTTCAAGACCTATCTCCGAGTGCATCAACTATATCTATGCCCACATCAAGGAGCGTATCACTATCGAGGATCTTGCTGACTTTACCGGCAATTCACCAAGCTATATTTCAAGGCTTTTTAAGTCGGAAATGGGCATATCCCCCAGCGACTATATCAGAAAGGTCAAGATAGATAAAGCCAAGAATCTGCTTAGATTCTCGGACTTTTCAATGGTCGAGATCGCATCCTATCTCTCCTTCTCATCCCAGAGCCACTTCATAAAGCTCTTTTCCGAAGAGACAAAAATGACACCAAAAAAGTACCGTAAAATGTATTACGGTACTCATTGGAAAGGAAAGGATGATGAGTTTTCTATCGACTAAGAGAATTACTTCTCCTCTTCGCCTTTTGATTTTCTCATGACAAGCTCCATGGAGATTTCCTGAAGCTTCTCGTCATTTAAGATATATTTTGCTTTAAAGTACATCAGCGCTATAACAAGAACGATTGTAGGTCCGATCGTCATGATCATTCTAAGTCCTATTACTGAGCTGTTATCAATTGATGCAAGAACACCGGAAGATGCGATCTTATCAAGGAGCCCCTTCATATCCAGAACTGTCTGGCTGTTCTCCTGGATGTTGAAGATTGTAAGGCAGATTGAAGCAACAAGTGCTGCAATTCCCGAAGCAAGCTTAACAACAAAGGTCTGCATTGAGAAGATAACAGACTCATCTCTTCTGTAATTCTTGATCTCACCATAATCAACTGTGTTTGCAAGGAATACTGTAACTACAACGTTGAGGATTCCTGCGCCGGACATGATAAAGAATCCCGGAACAAAGAATGCGAACACGTTTGTCACTCCGCTAAGGGCCATTGTAAGAAGAACTACATAACCTACAATCTCAGCCAGTACGCAGATGTAGAAAATCTTAAGTGTAGTGAAGGCCTTTCTAAGAAGCGGGAAAAGCAGCATCATAGCAAGGATCTGCATTCCGCCTGCAAAGGTATTAAACAGTGTGTAGTTGCCCTGCCAGTTGGAACCAGCCAGGTCATATTTGAAGAAATAGATAAGCAGGTTTGATGTGATATAAAGCGCTGTATTAACAAGGACAATGGTTATAACAATGGTCATTGCCTGATCGTTCTGAACAAGGGCTCTGAACATCTCCCCGATCGAAGCTGTCTTCATATCTACTGTTGACTTCTCTTTTATGCATACGCAGGTAATTGTGATAAAGATGATGAACAGTATTCCTATGATCAGTGAGAAATACTTAAAACCAAGTCTTTCAACTTCAAGAGTTGATGCAGCCATGATCTCAAGACTTGTATCAGAAGCTGTAGTTATGGCGTTGTACTCCTCTGCAGGAACATAGATTGCAACTACGCACTCTCCGCAATCCTGGCTGTCCATTGAGATCTCAATTGCATTGTTTCCGTCTGACTCTCCAAAAGTCATTCCTGATGCAGTAAATGTATAGTCTGTGTTGTCGTTATTAAGATAGATAACACCGGCCTTTGTCTCTTCATCGCCGACTGCTCCGTCAAATACCTTCTGTGTTCCTGTTATAACAACATCTACGAGATTTCCGTCGAGCTCAGTCTTTTTGGATGTTGCATTTCCGTCTGCATCTCTTTCAATGACATAGTAGGTAAAAGAGGTATTTGAAGCATCATACTCTTTTACAATATTGTCTGTACTCTTGGCAGCCATGCTTGATCCGATAGCAGCAACGCTCATAACTGTTACGATCGTAATGATGGCTGAACCGACGCCTGCGCAGGAACGAGCAAGTGCCGAAAGACCTTCTCTCTCTTTTCCGGACTCTGTGAACGCGGGAACCATTGACCAGTAAGGGATGTCCATCATAGTGTAGGTCACGCCCCACATGATGTAGGTAACTGCTGCATAAGCAACCAGGCCCTTGGGATCAAGTGTAGGAGGCGCTGCAAACATCATTACCAGAAGCACTGTATTGGTGATGGTACCGATCATGAGCCATGGCCTGAACTTACCCCATTTTGTCTTGGTCTTGGCAACTATAACACCCATGATAGGATCGTTAAATGCGTCAAATACACGGGCGATCAGAAGAATGATACCCATTGCTATGGCGGAAACGCCCATAATATCCTGGAAGTAGTAAAGGACATATGATGCAGAGAGCATGTAGACCATGTCTTTTCCAACTGCACCAATGCCATATGCAAATTTTTCTAACCCTGTTAAAGTTCTCTTTTCCACTGTAATTTCCCCTTTAGCTTTTTGCTTCAATTTTTCTTCATAGCCACTGCCAGTTCTACGACCTTTTTAGCCCCGTCGTAAATTCCGGCTTTCTTGTTGGCAACTATATTCTCACACATCTCATTTAAGAGATCTGTCTTAAGGAACTGCTCAAGCATCTGTATTGTGTGAGGTATATCCCTGCACTCCAATGTTCCGTCTCCGATCTCAGCTGAGTGGATCGCTCCCCACATCTCATGCTTACCTACTCGCTTGATAAAGAGCTTAGGAACCGGATAAAATGCAAGCTCACTGGGCTTGGTAACAAGTACGTCGCAGCTCCTCATAAGAAGGTTTGTTGTGTAAACAGCCTTAAAGATGTCTGCATGGTAGAATCCGTGGATGCCTGTCACTAATGTGTTCTCATCAAGAGCATCCTCAGCAAACTTCATTGTGTCTTCCCAGTTATCCATGTGCTCTTTGGAAAGCTCACGCATCTGCGGGATCTCTTTTACCAGCTCATCCCATACATTTCTGTAATCTCCGACGTTCACGTAAAGAGCAGCCTTGTTATCCCTGATATAGGGGATCAGGTGCTTAATGATCTCGGCAAATATCTCTTTCTGAGCTCCGGCTCCGCCGATGGTCAAAAGAAATCTCATGGGCTTTCTGGTTTCTCTTCTTGCAACACGTGCTTCGCAGTCCTTCTCAATGTTCTCCACAAGCTCATAGTCAATGTAGTGGCCTGTGTAGACAAGAGATTCCTGTGGCATCGGTGTGCAGACCTTTTTCTTGTTCATGCCGTTTAAGATGCGATATCCCATGTAGGCATTTCTGCACTGGATTGTGTGAAGGGACCCTTCTGATAAGTGAAGAGCCATTGGCCAGTTGTCGGGGATAGCGTTTACCACATATTTCATTCCCGCATGGATAGCTGCCTGTGCAGGCCATACATGAGTTGCGATAACAGGAATATCCTTATTGATGTTCTTATAAACAGGAGCCATAAGCTCTGCATTCTTCTGGTCTGAAGCGTTGTAGGAAAGAGCTCTGAATCCCTCGTAGTTGGTAGGTTCCCAGACAAGCTTGTTAAAGATCGGGTTCTTGGAAAGCCTTGATCCAAGTGAATAAAGGTCGTTCTGTGCGCTTATTACCTTGGTACAGGTTGTCTCCTTGAATGAATTAAGATCGAGCCAGTACGGAACATAGCCAAGATGTTTTGCATAGGAAGCCATGGCCATTGAGATCCTGTAATGACCAAATCCCATTCTGATATTGCCAACGATAATGGCCTTATCGGGATCGATAGTTCCCTCATTAGCAGGGATTTTGGCTGTAACATCGATGTTCTTAACACCAAGGATCGGTCCTATAACTTCATTGTCAGTAACGCGGATCTTGTAATCTGTGTTTGAATCATCGCCGTATTTTCTTATAAATTTCTTTTTGGATTTTAATGCCTTATTGTAATCTTTTGCATCGATAACATTGCCGAATATTACTTTAGATCTGTCAGTCATCTTACCTTCCATTCTGCCAAAACCTGGCCTTGCCATAAATAAAATGGTCATCGGAAACCATAGCTATTATATCGGTTTCCTCGATTCCATAGTAACAAAACGCCCTGTTTATAACAAGAAACGCTTTTAACAAATTTCGTTTCCGGCTTTTGTGCAAATTGTCTTCAGATTACTGAAACTATCGATACGCTACGATTTTTGGCAAGATCAATAAACTCATCTCCGCATTTGATCGTAGGCCTTGAAAGATGATCGGGATTAATAAAGATAACTTCACCAACTTTGCCGTTACTGAGCATTACTCTGTTGGCTATGAATGTATTTACGACGTTACCTAAAAATGTCATGATCGCATTGGGGTCATACTTCTCAAGGCCCCTCTTCTCAAACTCCTCAATCACAGTAAAAGGACAAACAGCCTCTCTGTAGAGTCTCTTTGAAGTGAGTTCATCATAGACATTGGCTACGGTAACAATAGATGCGATCTCATCGATCTTATCACCCTTTAAATGGAACGGGAATCCGCTTCCATCCCTCATTTCATGGTGCATGAGGATGGTGTTCTTGATATGGACATCGATATCTTTGTTCTTAACAAGTCCATATCCCCTTGTAACATGCTCATTCATTGCTCTCTGCTCATACTCGGTGAGAGGTTTTTTCTTGGTCAGAAGCTCGGAAGGAACAAGCATCTTACCGATATCATGAAGGAGCCCGGCAGCAGTTGCAACCTGGATCTTCTCCTTGGGAAGCTTCATCCATGTAGCAAGGGTATTGCTGATAAGTGAGACATTAAGACTGTGCATGAAAACTGCATCTGCATTGTCACGCAGATTGTGGAGCATATCAAAAATACCTGCCGTACCACCCGCTTCTACAAACAGATGATAAACAGGCTCTGTGAGCTTGTCCACGTCAAGAGGAATGGAATCGTTTGCCAGCAACCTGAAGGACTCTTCAAGTTGCTCTGAGCAGTCTTCTATGTGCTGCTTGAAAATGATAAATTCCTCTGTGTTCCTTAGCTTTTGCGCATATGAAAGCGTCGAAACATCGACTTCTTTTTCCTCTTCTGTAGCAGGTACAGACTTCATCTGCTCTTCAACGAAGATGTTATAGAGAGAATAGCTCCTTATCCTGTCGATGTCTTTTTGCGTAAGGATCGTATCTTTGGGCGCAACAAGACGATCGTCCAAAGTATAGACATTCTCTGAAACGACCATTCCGGGTATTAGTTTGTCTACAGATACTAGTTTCATAAACTAATTATAGCACAATATAAACGATATTGCGTTATTAATGCAAAAAGAAAAACCTCTGAGCTAAATGCTCAGAGGCTACAGTGCCGGCAGTGGGACTTGAACCCACACGTGGTTACCCACAACAGATTTTGAGTCTGCATCGTCTGCCATTCCGACATGCCGGCTAACAACTTTATTAGTGTATCACAGGGGATTTAGAGATTCAAGCATCTTTTGAAAGATACCACGCAAGCACATGGTGCGCCTGCTTAAAGTCTCCTCCAAAGATACGCTCTTTAAGTTCATCCTCAGATAGCAGCTCCACATTCAGAAACTCTGAATCATCAAGATGCTGAGCTTTAACCCTACGGCAGTTTTTGGCTGCATAGAAATGAACATTGTTGCTGGACAGAGTAGCGTTTGCGGATATTGTAAATAAATGTCTCCATTCATCGGATACATAACCTGTCTCTTCTTCAAGCTCTCTCTTTGCAGCTTCAAAGGCTTCATCTTCTGTTGCAATGGTATTCTGCGCTGTTATGAAAGGATGTTCTTCGCTCTCCTTGTACTCTATGGCACCGGCCGGAAACTCAGTTGTTATCTCATCTATACCGTGTCTGTACTGTCTCACACAGATATATCTGCCCTCTTCATCGGTTGCAACAACAACAGAAAAACTGTGCTTGGAAAAGTTGTAAACCGGGCCTATCTCAGTCCCGTCGGGAAGTTCATATATATTCTGGCGAAAGTCTATCCACTTATCCTGCCTTAAGTGCTCCTCTTTTACCAGTTTCCATCGTAAATTCTCGTCACTCATTTAAACGCCTCAACAATGTCTTCTTATTTCTTAATGAGGTCCATCACGACCTCTCTTGCTATCACAAGTCCTGCAACAGGTGGTACAAATGCTGTACTGCCCGGAACAGTTCTCTTTGATGATCCCGATGATTCAAGCTCAGCCCTGATTTCTTCAGGATCAGGCTTTATCGGTTCTTCATTTGAATATACAACCTTGAGTTTTTTAAGTCCGCGCTTTTTAAGCTCGCGCCTCATAACCTTGGCCAGAGGATCAATTTCAGTCTTGTAAATATCCGTAACCTGAACCCTGGTCGGATCAAGTTTATTGCCTGTACCCATAGAGCTTATTATCGGGACCCCAAGCTCTTTGCATTTCATGATAATATCTATCTTGGCAGTAACTGTATCTATGGCATCAACCACATAGTCGTATTTATCAAATTCAAATTCCGAGCTGTTTTCAGGAAGGTAGAAGCACTTATGACAGGTCACCTTGCAGTTGGGATTTATATCAAGGATCCTGTCCTTGGCTACATCAACCTTGTCTTTTCCCACAGTACTGTGAAGTGCGATTATCTGTCTGTTTATATTGGAAACCGCGACAGAGTCGTTATCCACAATGTCAATGGCTCCGACTCCGCTCCTGGCAAGGGCCTCAACGACATATCCGCCTACTCCGCCCACACCAAAAACACAGACCCTTGAGCCACTTAGTTTCTCAAGCGCCTGTGCACCTAGCAGTAATTTTGTTCTGACAAGTTCATCCTTCATACGTAGCAGTGTTCTTCTGTGAGATGAAGCCTCTTATCGTTGACAACAGCCCCTGTTATCTCAAGTCTTACGCCTTTTCTTCCAAGCTTTCTCCTGCCCTCTAAGATCAAATGTACTTTCTTATCCTCAGTCATGTACTCCTCAGAGATCTCATCGTAGGATTCGCTGCCATCAAGCACCTTCTTGAAGTCTCCGATAAATGCAGGTATCACAATGGCACCGATCCCCTGCCCCTGAAGTGGTCCGTAGACCCTGACAATCTCATGCAGAAGAAGCGTTCTAAGTTCTTCCATATCCCCGTAACCCCCGTTATATAGTTTTTGTTTTACTGCTGAATGGTCTCTACAATTGCCGGAAGGAGCTGCTTTTTACGTGAAACAACTCCCGGAAGTGAAACCACATCCCCCTCTGAATTTATACCGAATGCCGAGTTAAGTGTATGAAGTGCCTTCGCCCCCGAGAAGACAACCTGTGATGACTCGTCAATGATATCTGTAAGCATAAAGAACAGCATATCAAGGCCGTCTGACTCTGCCACATCCTTAAGTTCAGGCATTATCTTGTCCTTAATCTCAACAAGCTCTTCTGCGCTCATTGAATTTATCTGTCCGATTCCGATGGTCAGATCATCCACTGTAAACTTCTTGAAATCCTGATGGATGATCTCATCTGCTGACTTGCTTCCGAGATTAGATCCCGCATGGAACATCTCTTTTGCAAACTCTTCGTAGTCAATGCCTGCGATCTTTGCAAGCTCCTCTCCCGCATCCCTGTCAACCTTGGTACATGTAGGTGAACGGAACATCAAAGTATCTGAGAGAATGGCTGCAAGCAAAAGACCTGCTGTAGTAGCGTCAATCTCCTGACCGTATTCCTTATACATGAGATAGATTATCGTACAGGTTGAACCAAGAGGCATGTTCCTGAAGTACACAGGACCTGCCGTCTCAATGGTACGAAGTCTGTGGTGATCAACGATCTCTTTTATATCGGCCGCATCAGCGCCGTTTACCGCCTGGTTCTTCTCATTATGATCTACAAGAATGAGCTGCTTCTTGTGAGCACCCAGGAAATTTCTTCGGCTGATCATACCGATGTAATGATCGTTCTTATCGAGAACCGGGAAGTATCTGTGCCTCATGGAAGCCATTACTTCCTGGATATCTTCAATGTAATCATCCATGTGGAAGGAAACCAGGTTGTCTTTTTTCATGATATGTTTGATAGGCATACTCTGGTTTATAAGTCTTGCCACAACGAAGGTATCATGCGGTGTTGTGATGATCTTGGTGCCGTGCTCGGCTGCCTGAGCCCTTATTGTTCTTGCAACCTCAGCTCCCTCGCAGACTATGATACATGCAGCATCCATCTCTATAGCGCAGAGCTGTGTCTCATATCTGTTTCCAAGGATGACCACATCTCCTGCCTCGATGACGTTCTCCATCATCTCCGGACTTGCTGCAGCGATAACAACCTTACCACTTGTAAGTACTTCGTTGATATCGCCTTCAATAAGCTCCCCGTCAAGGGTCTCAACGATGTTCTTATAAGAGGTTCCAGCCTGTGAGAGAATATGCGGATCTATCACATCCATGTAGGTCTCAACGATGTCGTTGGTTGTGATGATACCGGCCAGTTCATCGCCTTCAGTTGCACAGAGTGTCACAACGTCTGCATCTCTCATCTTGGACCAGGCGTTCTTTAAGGAAAGATCCGGATTGGTGCCATCAAGACGCCTTATCTCCATGTCCCTGACCTGAGTTCTTACATCCTTTATATAAGCAGGAACATCAACTCCGAAGTGAGAAAGCACAAACTGTGTCTCCTCATTAAGATGTCCTGCCCTGCATGCTATATAGTTTCCGCCAAAGACCTTGTTCTTAAGGTTTGCATAGGTAATTGCCGCACAGATTGAATCTGTATCAGGGTTCTTGTGTCCTATTATAAAAATTGGTCTTACGTTTTCCTGTTCGTTCATAAATCTCCTTAAAAATCTCCCTCATCATAGGTATCCAGGAAATGATGCCTGCCTGTCTTATTTGTCTTATATGATATTATCGCATTAAGGTGTACATTTTCCACACTTTTAAAAATATTTGATTCAATATAGGGACTCTTTTCCCGTAGCTGTTTTATAAGCTCTTTTACCTCGGCGCGTTTACTTACATCGCCGGGATTGACCGCCGTATCCCTCTTCTCAGTCATCTTGCAGGCGCAGGCAATAAACTTAAGCTCATTGTAGTTGCACCAGTGTTTGATATCCTCTTCCCTTATAAGATACATGGGTCTAATGAGCTCCATGCCCTCGAAATTGGTTGAATGGAGCTTGGGCATCATGGTCTGGATCTGACCGCCGTAGAGCATTCCCATCAGGATGGTCTCTATAACATCGTCGTAGTGGTGTCCAAGAGCTATCTTGTTGCATCCAAGCTCTTTTGCCTTGGCATACAGAGCGCCCCTTCTCATCCTGGCACAGAGGTAACAGGGCGAGCCTTCTACAACACTGCTTGTAACATCAAATATATCTGACTCAAAAACCTGCACCGGGATGTTCATGATGGTGGCATTGGTCATAATAAGGTCGTAGTTGAGCTTATTGTAGCCCGGGTTCATTACAAGAAAAACAACGTCAAAGTTCTTTTTCCCGTGACGGAGTATCTCCTGAAAGAGCTTGGCCATCAGCATGGAATCCTTGCCACCCGAGATACAGACAGCGATCTTATCACCATCATTTATAAGTTTATAAGTATTTATGGCCTTTGTAAACTTGCACCATATCTCTTTTCTGTATTTCTTGATGATGCTGCGCTCGATGTCCTTGCAGCGCTGCTCATCGTAAGCCCCGGATATATCAGGGTTTCTCATAGATCATATTTCCTTTCAAATAAAGCGGTGTATCGTCCATAATACATCATCCGAACTGAGATGTATATAGTTCGTAATAAAAACCTCTCTTTGCCACCAGTTCAAAGTGGATTCCCTGCTCAATAATTCGTCCGTCTTTCATGACAAGGATGAGGTCTGCTTCCCTGATGGTCGAGAGTCTGTGGGCAACGATAAAGCTTGTTCTGCCCTTCATCATCTTGTTAAAGGCCTTCTGGATCCTGGTCTCTGTCCTCGTATCGATGGAGGATGTAGCCTCGTCAAGGATCAGCATGGGCGGGATATCCAGCATTACCCTTGTTATGCAAAGAAGCTGCTTCTGGCCCTGGGAGAGATTCCCTCCGTTTTCTGTTATAACGGTATCGTAGCCGTCAGGCAGCCTTTTTATAAAGCTGTGGGCGTGAGCAGCCTTGGCAGCTTCAATTATCTGCTCATCTGTGTAGCCTTCTCTTCCAAGAGTTATGTTGTCGCGGATGGTTCCGCTCCTGAGCCACGTCTCCTGGAGCACCATACCAAAGTTCTCCCTAATGTTACTTCTTGCTATGTCCCTTAAGTCCGTTCCGTCGATGGTGATGCTTCCCTTATCAACGTCATAGAAGCGCATCAAAAGGTTTATAAGTGTTGACTTGCCGGCGCCTGTAGGTCCTACGATCGCTACTCTCTGTCCCTTTGAAATAGCGAGATTTAAGTTCTCGATAAGCTTCCTGCTTTTGTCATAGGAAAAAGACACATCGGACATGGCTACTTTTCCCTTAACATCTGTAAGTTTTACAGCTTCCTCTTTATCCGGCTTCTCAGGCGTCTCTTCGATCAGCTCAAACACGCGTCCTGCACAGGCGAGGGCATTCTGTAGCTCTGTTATTACACCGGAGATCTCATTGAAGGGTTTGGTGTACTGATTGGCATAGCTTAAGAAAATAGCCAGTCCGCCGACTGTCATTCCTCCTGCAATGCAGGCAAATGAACCAAAGAGGGCTACCGAAGCATATACAATGTTGTTGATAAACCTGGTTCCCGGGTTCGTCAGTGATGATATAAAGGTCGCCATGACACTCACCCTCTCCAGGTTGTCATTCATCTCATCAAAGACTTCCAGATTCTCATCCTCATGAGCAAAAGCCTTGACCACCGAAAGGTTTCCGACCATCTCATCTACAAATGAAGTCTGCTCTCCGCGGGCTTCACTCTGTGCTTTAAAGAGCTTAAAGCTTCTTGTGGCAATAAACCTCGCAACCAGCAGGGATAGAGGCGTCAGCACCACAACCACTACTGCAATGCCAAAGTTTAAATAGAACATGAAAACCAGCGTTCCAACTATGGTCACGATTCCTGTAAAGAGCTGAGTAAAGCCCATAAGAAGGCCGTCTGCAAACAGGTCAACATCTGCTATTATCCTGCTTACAATTTCACCGGTCTGTTTGCTGTCGAGGTACTCAAAAGGAAGTACCTGAAGTCTTGAAAAGGCATCCTTCCTGACATCTCTTACAACTCTGAAGGTGATACGGTTGTTGACGGTGTTCATGAGCCACTGACAAACAGCAATAAACATTACTGTTACAGCCATCCTGATCAGAGTGGCAGTTATCTTTACAAAGTCCACATTGTCTTTTCCCAGGATACAGTCGATGGCATTTCCTGCAAGTATCGGTACATACAATGACAAAAGAGCTGTCACTATAGCAAGAGCCATCGATGCAGCGATAAGGAGATGGTATTTACCGGCATATCTAAGAACTTTTTTAAGTGTCCCTATATTCATCTTGCCACCTCCTTCTTGTACTGGGACTCATAGATTTCCCTGTAAGTCTCGCAGTATTTAAGGAGATTGTCGTGGTTCCCTATTCCAACAACATGTCCGTCATCCAGGACAACTATCTTGTCGCAGTTCTGTACTGACGCGGTTCTCTGGGAAACGATGATGGTTGTTGGCGCATCATCCATACCTGCAATTGCTTCACGAAGTCTTTTATCCGTGAGGTAATCAAGGGCTGAGGCAGAATCATCGAGGATAAGGATCTCGGGCTTTCGCACAAGTGCCCGTGCGATTGTAAGTCTCTGCTTCTGTCCTCCGGAGAAGTTCTTCCCACCCTGGGCAACCTTTGTATCAAGGCCGTTTTCTTTGCCATCGACAATCTCTTTTGCCTGAGCGATCTCAAGAGCCTTGTAAATCTCCTCATCTGTGGCATCATTTTTGCCCCATATGATGTTATCGCGGATAGTACCACTGAAAAGGACTGCCTTCTGGGGAACGATACCTACTCTCTCCCTTAGGGCTTCCATCCTGTAATCTTTGACATTAATGCCGTCTATTACTACACTTCCGGACCTTGTGTCATAAAACCTTGGGATCATGTTGATAAGCGTAGTCTTACCACTGCCGGTTCCGCCGATTATGCCGACTCTCTCGCCTCTCTTGATGGTAAGGGAAAACGGATATAGGGAATCTTCAATGTCACCGGAATACCTCATGGAAGCATCGGTAAATACAATGTGGTCCTTGGTTTCCTTAAACTCAGTAACAGAACCATCCTCCATGGAAGACTTCATATCTATCATCTCCTGAACTCTGTTTCCTGAGGCAATTGCTTTGGTCACTGTCAGGATAAGATTTGCAAACTTAATGAGTTCCACCAGGATCTGCGCCATGTAGTTATAAAGAGCCACCACATCGCCCTGGGAGAGCTCTCCCCTGTTTACGACAATTGCGCCTCTGTAGATGAGAAAAGCAACAGAGAGGTTAAGGATTGCGTAAGTCACAGGGTTCATCAGAGCTGTGACATTACCGACAAAGCTCTGCAGCTTCATTTGGAGCTCGTTCTTTTCTTCGAAATTCTCTTTTTCCTTCTCCTGGAGATTGAAGGCACGGATAACTCTTACACCTGTGTGGTTCTCTCTTGTAAGCCCTAAAAGCCCATCCAGCCCCTTCTGGATCTTCCCGTACATAGGGATGCTCCATTTCATGATGGCAGCAACCACTATAAAGAGAAGGATTATCGTAATGAGGAAAATGACAGACAGCCTCGGACTGATGGTAAAGGCCATGACCATGGCTCCAAAGACAACAAAGGGTGACCTTAACAGGAGCCTGATCGTAAGATTCACGCCCTGCTGGACCTGGTTCACATCGCTGGTCATCCTTGTGATCATGGCTGATGTGCCGACTTTATCGATGTCTGCATAGGAAAGCTTCTGGATATTGTCAAATAGCGCTCTTTTTACCTTGGCAGCAAATCCCGCAGATGCCTTTGCAGCAAAAAACTGCGCTGTTACAGCACTTGCAAATCCAACAGCGCACAGGATCAGTAAGACAATACACATTTTGATAATGTGATCTTTATCTCCCCCGGCTATTCCCACATCGATCATTGATGCGATGACAAGGGGGACCATGAGTTCAAAAGAAGCCTCAAGCAGCTTGAACAAGGGGCCCAGTATTGATTCAACTTTGTAGTATTTCAGATATCGTAGCAGTTTTTTCATAGTCAGTAATTTATTCTAAGTCCTTTAGGATAATGATTTTTGAGCATTCCTGAAGCGAGCTTCGCCCAGCCGATGGAGTACCCGTCGCAGGTCACAAGGCACCATCCTTTAGCTTTTCCTTTTCCGGGAAAAGAGCTCTCGGAGAGCCTAAGGGTCTGACCATTGAGATACTGTTTTATATCGTTTGAGTCCGATGGAATGTCTACAGAGAGTTTGACATCTTCAGCCTTTATTGCCAGCGCCAGCGCATGGGATGGCTCAAAGCGGTCTTTTTTCACAGTGCCCAGATGGAGCCCCGGTCTTATTACCTTAAGACCGTTTATGCCCGGCATCTTGTCCGGAGTGAGGTATAGCTGGTCTCCGAATGATATTATGATGCCTTCAGGCAGTTTAAAGGATTTGTCAAAACATTCCTCTGCAAAGCTATTAAAAGCCTTGATCATCTCTGCCTTAGCCTTAATGTTCCTGCCCCCGGGGATGTATCCGGATCTGTCCTGCCCCATTTCTCCATCTCTTTTAAATACGCAGAGGAAATGTCCTTCTCCGCGAACTTTATGAGGCCAGAGTCGCACTGATCCGGAGACTTCAGGATTGCAGGCGCCGGGGACAAATTCGCATCTTCCGTTCTCCATTCCGCCCACAAGCTCTACGTGCTCCACGTGGAAATCAGGGTTCCTTTCAAGAAATTCTGATACATTCATCTCATTCTCTTCCGGAGAAAAAGTGCAGGTGGAATATACCATTCTGCCACCGGGAACAAGCATCTTAGCGGCATTATCAAGGATCTCTTTTTGCCTTTCTGCGCACATCCTAACGTTCTCGGGACTCCATTCAGAAAAAGCTTCTTCGTTCTTCCTGAACATGCCTTCGCCTGAACACGGCGCATCAACGAGGATCTTGTCAAAATACCCTTTAAAGATCTCCGACAAATGTCCCGAATCCTCATTGAGAACCAGAGCGTTTCTAATGCCCATACGCTCAATGTTAAGAGAGAGGATCTTCGCCCTTTCCCTGTTGATCTCATTTGTCACAAGGATTCCCTTCGCGTCCATTTTGCAAGCAATCTGAGTGGATTTTCCTCCCGGGGCTGCGCATAGGTCAAGTATCCTGTCCCCGGGCTTTGAGTCTAAGAAATGCACAGGCGCCATAGCTGAGGGCTCCTGGATATAATATAGCCCGGCCTCATGATACGGGTGTTTTCCCGGCGCGATTTCATCACTGTAATATAAGCCGTTCTCTTCCCAGGGAACAGGCTCTTTGCAGATATCCAAAGGCTCTTTTACCTTAAGAGGATTAATTCTCAGGGCGTGATGCCTTGTATCATCTTCTTCGAAGGATGATAAAAAATCTTCATATTCTTTTTCCGAAAGGAGGCTCTTCATTTTCTCCTTGAATAATTCCGGAAGCATCTCTTTTACCTCATTTACTAACGAATAGGACCATAACAAACTGTTATGATCCTATTATACATGTTCTTAATTAAGTTCGTCTTTGTGTTCCTTGATAAATCTCTTGATCCCCTTAAAGGTCTCTGGACTGATGATGTGCTCGATCCTGCAGGCGTCAGTCTCTGCGATATCTTCATTAACGCCGGCTGTGAGCATCAGGAACTTCGTGAGATTGGTGTGTTTCTCATAAACCTTCTTGGCAGTCTTAAGGCCTTCATCAGTCAGCTTAAGTTCTCCGTCATCCTCCATTATAATGAGGCCCTGATCCTTAAGAATACCTACAGCCCTTGAAACACTGGGTCTTGAAAAGCCAAGCTCGTTGGCTACGTCAATTGATCGTACCACACCTTTTTTCTTCTTAAGAAGATAGATGGTCTCGATATAATCTTCTCCGGATTCGTGCATAGTATTCCTCCCAACTTTGAAGTTCAAAGCGATTTGTATTTATTACTAAATGATAGCACAAAATCTAATTTTAAAAAAGAGGTCATCCATAACCGGACAACCTCTTTTAATGCTTTTACTTCGCGAAGTCTGTAGCTCTGCTCTCTCTTATGATATTGACCTTGATCTGTCCGGGATATTCCATCTCGTCCTCGATCTTCTTGGCAATCTCACGAGCCATGATAACCATGTCTTCGTCGCTAACCTGCTCAGGAACTACCATTACTCTGACTTCTCGACCAGCCTGAATAGCAAATGAGTGATCAACACCCTTAAAGCTATTTGTGATGTCCTCGAGTTCTTTTAATCGTGATGTGTAAGTTTCAAGTGTTTCTCTTCTAGCTCCAGGTCTTGCTGATGAAATTGTATCAGCTGCCTGAACAAGAACTGCTATAAGAGACTGTGGCTCTACGTCACCGTGATGAGCCTCTACCGCATTGATAACAACCTGTGATTCCTTATACTTCCTACAGATATCTACACCAAGCTGAATATGCGAGCCCTCAAGCTCGTGGTCAACAGCCTTACCGATATCATGAAGGAGTCCGGCTCTCTTAGCTACACGGACATCAAGTCCGAGCTCAGATGCCATAAGGCCGCACAACTGTGCTACCTCTACAGAATGCTTAAGACAGTTCTGTCCATAACTGGTTCTGAACATCATACGTCCGAGAATCTTGATAACTTCAGGATGAAGTCCGTGAACACCTGCCTCAATAGCAGCATTTTCACCTTCCTCTTTGATCTTGGCAGCAACTTCTTTCTGTGCCTTCTCGACCATTTCTTCAATCCTTGCAGGATGGATACGTCCATCCACGATCAGCTTCTCAAGAGCGATACGTGCAACCTCTCTGCGGATCGGATCAAATCCGGAAATGACTACAGCCTCAGGTGTATCATCAATGATAAGATCAACACCTGTCATAGTCTCGAGGGTCCTAATGTTACGTCCTTCTCTACCAATGATACGACCCTTCATCTCATCATTGGGGAGCTGTACAACAGATATAGTAGTCTCGGAAACGTGATCTGCTGCGCAACGCTGAATAGCGCCTACAACGATCTCCTTAGCTCTCTTATCTGCTTCTTCCTTAGCCTCAGCTTCCATGTTCTTGATCATGATAGCTGATTCGTGCTTCACATCATCTTCTACGATTTTTAAAAGATACTCTTTGGCCTGATCGGAGGTTAAGCCAGAGATTTTTTCAAGTTCCTGTAGCCTCTGTTCGTTTAACTTCGCAACCTCTTCTGTCTTCCTGTTTAAGTTCTCCTCGCGGGCACTTAAACTCTGCTCTCTTCTCTCGATCGCCTCGGTTCTCTTCTCGACGTTCTCCTCTTTCTGCTGGATACGTCTCTCAGAACGCTGCATTTCATTACGTCTGTCCTTGACTTCCTTCTCAAGATCATTACGTGTCTTAAGGGCTTCTTCTTTTGCCTCAAGGAGCTTCTCACGCTTTGTATCCTCAGCATTCTTCAGGGCTTCATCGATGATTTTTCTTGCCCTCTCCTCAGCGCTACCGATTTTACCATCAGATACCTTCTTATGATGGGCTGATGCTATAACCCAGGTAACCAGAGCAGTGATGACAAGAGTTGCTACTACTGCAATTACAGTGGTCATTACAGGAGCACCTCCTTATTCAATTTTCATTGTACAATATTTTGTATAGTTTGCTCTAAATATGCGCACTAATATACAAGATTACAACAGATTAATTGTACCGATAATAATGAACAGTGTCAACTGAAATAAACACTCAAATTTTCATTGAAAATTATTAAAGTAAATTCCACTCTCTTTTCCTAGAGTAGATTTTACTAATGCACAAATGGAGTTTAAATCTTCATACATTTATGTTATGCTCTATGCTTTCCTTCTGACAGCAGTAGAAGGAGGCTCTATGAGCAAA
>JAFSTR010000152.1 GCA_017445665.1 Butyrivibrio sp.
CGGTATAAACGCATCCGCCATAAGTGAATATGCTATGCAGGAGAGCAAGAACGCCAGCGGTATTGCTCTTCAGAAAAAGCTTGAGAGCACAACCTCAAAGACATCCGATGATGAACTCTGGGCTGCTTGTAAAGGGTTTGAGGCTTACTTCATGGAGCAGATCTATAAGGAGATGCAGAAGTCTGTCGATGCTCTAAAGCCTGAGGATCAGGACAGGTCCACTTCAACACTGGTTGATTATTTTAAAAACCAGACACTGCAGGAGATATGTTCTGATTCGGTAGACACCCAGAGCAACGGATTTGCCCAGATGCTATATGAGAACCTAAAGAGAAATTACGATATACCCACTGCTTCGGAGGCTTCAAAAACCGACGGGCCAGCACAGATCTGAAAAATATATAAGTCGCCGGATCCTTAAGAAAATCTTAAAGTCCCGGCGACTTTTTCTATGCTATAATTCAGTCTATGGAAAAAGTTAAGGGATATATAGAACACTTTTTATACAGGAATACAGAGAACGGCTACGGGGTTTTAAACCTGGTGACGGCGGATTCGGAGATCATCTGCACCGGCTCGTTTCGCGATGTGGATGTCGGAGATACCATCGAGATAGAGGGTGAGTATGTGAACCACCCTGTCTACGGCAGTCAGTTCAAAGCTGCTTCCTACGAGATTTCAATACCGGATGATGCTGCGAGCATGCAGAGATATCTTGGCTCCGGCGCCATAAAGGGCGTGGGAGAATCTCTTGCTGCCAGAATAGTTAAGATGTTTGGCGATGACACCTTCAGGATCATAGAGGATGAGCCTGAAAGATTGGCTGAGGTAAAGGGAATCAGCTTAAAGAAAGCCCAGGATATCGGCATGCAGATGGCCAGCAAAAGAGAGATGCGCGACGCGATGATCTTTTTGCAGCAGTATGGCATCGGAAATGCGCTGTCAGTCAAGATTTTTAACACATACGGGAACAGGATATACAGTGTCATCAAGGAAAATCCCTATCAGCTCTCTGAGGATATAAGCGGTGTGGGATTTAAGACTGCAGATGAGATAGCTGAGAAGGCAGGAATTCTGGTGGATTCAGACTACAGGATAAGGAGCGGGATCCTCTATGCCCTTTCGCAGTCGGCAATGGATGGAAACACCTATCTTCCCATGGAGGATCTTATAGCACGGACAATACAGGTACTTCAGACAAGGCCCGGGTATGAGATATGCAGGGAAAATATTGAGACACACATATCCAACCTTGTAATGGACAGAAAGCTTGTCTGCAAGAATGACAGTCAGGTCTATGCGGCTGCATACTACTACGAGGAGCAGGGCTGCGCTGTCATGCTTGAGGGGCTCAATCTGTCTGAGAAGACAACACCTGCCCAGGAAGAGGAATACAAAAACCTCATAATGAAGCTTGAGGAGAGCAAGGGAATAGAGCTTGACGACCTCCAGAGGAATGCGGTTTTAAAGAGCATAACCAACGGAGTTGTAATAATCACCGGAGGACCCGGAACCGGTAAGACAACTACCATCAACACAATCATCAGCTATTATGCCGGGATGGGACTTGATATCCTGCTGGCAGCGCCCACGGGAAGAGCGGCCAAGAGGATGACGGAAGCTACAGGATACGAGGCCAAGACAATCCACAGACTGCTCGAAGTGTCGGGGCAGGTATCGGATGATCCTGCCATGAAGAGCTCCGGTGTGCATTTTGAGAGAAACAGAGAAAATCCGCTTGAGGCGGATGCCATAATAATTGATGAGATGTCGATGGTTGATATACATCTCTTTTACGCGCTGCTAAAGGCACTGGTGCCGGGAGTACACCTTATTCTTGTAGGAGACAGCTCGCAGCTTCCAAGTGTCGGACCGGGACAGGTCTTAAGGGACCTTATCGACAGCGGCAAATTTCCGACCACCTATCTGAAAAAGATATTCAGGCAGGCCGAGGAGAGCGACATCGTCATGAATGCCCACAGGATACATGACGGTGAGAAGCCGGTTCTTGATAATAAGAGCAGGGATTTCTTTTTCCTTGAAAGGAGCGAGGCGGGAGTCATATACAAGCACATGGTCCAGCTCATAAGGGACAAGCTTCCCGCCTATGTGGAGGCGGGACCCTACGACATCCAGGTGCTGACGCCCATGAAAAAGGGGCCTCTCGGAGCGCAGCAGCTCAATGTGATACTTCAGGAGCATTTAAACCCTCCGGATCCGTCCAAGAAGGAACATGCCGTTGGCGACTGCACCTTCAGGGAGGGAGACAAGGTCATGCAGATCAGAAACAACTATCAGGCTGCATGGGAGATCATCGGGAATTACAATATTCCCATTGACTCAGGTACAGGTGTATTCAACGGCGATATGGGTGTCATAAAGAGCATAAACGACTACTCGCAGGATCTGATCGTTGAGTTTGACGAGGGAAGGCAGGTCAGATACCCCTTTGCGGATCTTGATGAGATTGAACTGGCCTATGCGATAACCATTCATAAATCCCAGGGAAGTGAGTATCCGGCTGTTGTTTTGCCGATACTTGGCGGACCCAGGGTGTTGCTTAACAGGAATCTTCTCTATACGGCAGTGACAAGAGCAAGGAATACAGTGTGTATTCTGGGAAGTTCCCAGACGCTTCTGAGCATGGTGGAGAATGAGGAACAGCTGAAAAGATATACAGGATTGAAAGACAGGATCATAGAAGTTTTTGATGCATCAGAGTTTTGAGAGGGCGCTGGATCTTTTTTACCCCAGAAGATGCCCTGTCTGCGACGGGATAGTACCGGCATTTGAGATAAGAGACGGGCGCATTAAGAAGGCGGGACTGATCCACAGAAAGTGCCACCGGAAAATTGAATATGTAAGAGGTGCAACCTGCGTAAAATGCGGCAAGCCTCTTCGGGACAGCACAGCGGAATATTGCGATGACTGCAGGCGTACGCCACACTCTTTTGACAGAGGGTTTTCTGTATTTGTCTACAGGTCGATATCGGGATCTATTTACAGATTTAAGTACATGGGACGGCAGGAATATGCGGCCTTCTACGGACGTGCCACAGAAAAGCTCCTTGGCAGAAAGCTCAGATCGCTCGGTATCGAGACCATAGTTCCGGTGCCGATGTACCCGGGAAAAGAGAAAAAGAGAGGCTATAATCAGGCAGCAGTTTATGCAAGGGCAGTTTCCGCGAGAATTGGGATCCCTGTGAGAGAAGACCTTGTGATGAGGGTCAGAAACACAGCGCCCATGAAGGAGTTGGATGCCCGCGGACGCCGTAATAATTTGAAAAAGGCTTTTATTATACCCAAAAATGATGTAAAATTTAAGTGCGTACTTATTATCGATGACATCTATACAACTGGAAGTACTATTGATGAGATCGCCCATGAGTTTCGGGTGGCGGGAGTTGAAAAAATCTATTGTTTGACTTTGGCCATCGGGCAAACTACTTAAATATATGGAGGTCAGCTTATGAACTTACGGAATTGTGCAAGATGCGGAAAGATGTTTAACTACGTCGCAGGTCAGCCGATATGTGAGCCCTGCAAGAAGGCCATTGAGGAAGACTTTCAGAAGGTAAAACAGTACATAGTTGACAATCCCAGAGCCAGCTTGAGACAGATATCTGAGGACAATCAGGTAACTACCAAGATGCTTCAGCAGTGGATTCGTGAAGAGAGACTCATGTTCTCTAAGGATTCTCCGATTCAGCTTCTTTGCGAGAATTGTGGAGAGCCTATACAAACAGGAAGATTTTGCGCTAAGTGCAAGGGCACTATGGCCAATACTCTTAACAGTACGTTTGCAAAACCCAAGCCTGCTATTCAGCAGCCGGTTAAGAAGGAGCCCAAGGCGGGAATGCGCTTCCTGGATACTTAAGGAGCAGCGATGTTAAATGAGGAAAAAGTCATTTTGATGACCAAAATGGCTGCTTTCATAGATCGCGAGGGCAAGAAGAACGACGCAATCAACACCTATTTTAAGAGCGATTACATTGGATTTAATGTTATCAAGTCTCTTATAAGCGCCACAATTGTCTTTGGAATTGTAGTCGCGACCTATGTTTTGTGTAATTTTGAAACCGTTTTATCAAATCTATACAATACGGAAAATCTACTAGCAATTGGCAGGAGGTACCTGATATACTACCTCCTGCTTGTTGGCGTGTATTCTCTTGTATCATATGTCATTTATTCCTATCGTTACACCAAAATGCGTAAGAGTATGAAGGCATATTATGCAGACCTTAAGAAATTAGCCAGAATCTACGAAAAGGAACAGTGACATGACATCATTATTGGAATTAAAGCAGTATATAAAGCGTTTTTATATCAGGTATGAAACCTACATCACATACGTCTGGAAGTTTCTTCTGGCTCTTGTGTCTATAATAGTCATCAACAGTAAGCTTGGATATATGGATGCACTGACTAATGTGGCCGTTGTAATGATGGCTTCACTTCTGTGTGCAATTCTTCCGGCAAACTTTATCGTGTTTATCGCAGCGGCATTTATTCTGGGACACCTCTATTCCCTGGGGATTGAATGTACGCTTATTGCACTGGTGATCTTCCTTCTGATGTTTCTTTTATACTTCAGATTTTCACCTAAGGATACACTGGCAGTTCTTTTGACGCCTGTCTTTTTCTTCCTGCACATCCCATACGTGATGCCACTGGCAATGGGGCTTTTGGGAACGCCGGCGTCTGTTGTATCCGTTTCATTCGGACTTGTGATCTCATACATGATCTCTTACTTCTCATCAAATGCCACAAGCTTTGGCAGCGATGGTGTTGAAGAGGCAGCCAATGAGTTTTCGAATATTATCAGCGGAATAGTTGGCAATAAGGCCATGGTGGTAATGATTGTTTCATTTGCAGTTGCGCTGGTGCTGGTTTACATCATCAGAAGATCTTCTGTGGACAACTCCTGGAAGATTGCCATCGCAGCAGGCTCTATCAGCCTTATAATCTTTACTCTTATCGGAGACATCATGTCCGATACACAGATTTCAATTCCGGGAGTTATTTTTGGAACCATCATCTCAGCAGTACTTATGCTGGTGCTTGAGTTCTTTGCATTTAATCTTGATTACAGCAGAACCGAGAAGGTTCAGTTCGAGGATGACGAGTATTACTACTACGTAAAGGCGGTGCCTAAGGTAACTGTTGCAACACCCGAAAGGAAGGTAAAAAAGATTAACCGTACGAGGGAACAGCACTGATTAGTTTTTGGGGAATGTCATGGAACAGATAGATTTTCTTTTTGACTTCAACAGAACAAGCCTTCACATGCCAACTATCAGGTTTTCTGATGTCTTGGAAGTTTTTATCATAGCTTTTCTTGTATATCACATCCTGGTATGGGCAAGGAGTACTAGACTATGGTCTCTTTTAAAAGGGGTCATAGTTATTCTTGTGTTCATTTTGCTGTGCGCTCTTTTAAACATGTCGACGATCCTCTGGATTGTTGAGAGAGTATTCAGTATAGCCATCATAGCCATTGTGGTAATACTGCAGCCGGAGCTCAGGAAGGCTCTGGAAGAACTGGGAAGGAAAAATTTCTTTTCCAATGTCCTGTCCCTGGGCGATATCAAGAGCTCAGGAAGATTCTCGGATAAGACTTTAAATGAGATAACAAGGGCCTGCGTTGAGATGGCCAAGGTAAGAACCGGTGCGCTTATAGTAATTGAGCAGAATCACCCTCTTACTGAGTATGAGAGGACCGGTATTGATGTAGACGGCATAGTAACAAGCCAGCTTCTTATCAATATCTTTGAGCACAATACACCGCTTCATGACGGAGCGGTAATAATCAGGGGAGACAGGATCACTTCAGCGACCTGTTACCTGCCCTTATCCGACAACATGGGAATCGGTAAGGAACTTGGAACAAGACATCGTGCTGGAATCGGCGTTTCTGAGGCAACAGACTGCTTTGTAATAATTGTCTCAGAGGAAACAGGTAAGATAAGCGTTGCTTATGAAGGCGAGCTTGAAAGAGCTCTGGACAGCGACAGATTGAGAGAGCGCCTCAGAGTCCTTCAGGATAAGCATGAGGAAGAAGCGCCCATTAAGTATCTTGCCAGAAAGGCCAAGGTGAGAAAATGAAGAAACTGACGGCCAACTGGGGACTTAAACTTGCTTCGCTGATCTTTGCGATAGTAGTGTGGTTCCTTGTAACAAATATCAATGACCCCATCACTTCGGTGAGATATACCAATATACCTGTAACCCTAAAGAACACGAATCTGATCACCGATCAGGGACAGGTGTACACGATACTTGACGGAAGCGATACCATCAGCAGTGTGACGATCTATGCACCGAGATCCATAATAGATTCACTCAGTCAGAACAATGTCATCGCGACTGCTGACCTGCAGGAACTCTCAAGCTTTAATACGATCAATATTGAAGTTAAGACCAACAAGTATTTTGACAAGATAGAAAAGATAGATACCAGCTCCGATATGGTCAAGCTCAGTGTCGAGAGAAAGGCTTCAAAATCTCTTGTTCTGGGGGCTACAACATCAGGAACGCTGGCGGACGGATATGTTATCGGTGATGTGACAACGGAACAGAATATGGTCAGGATAAGCGGACCTGAGTCTGTTGTAAATAGTATCACTGCAGCTACGGTAGATGTTGATGTCACAGGATTTACATCCAATATCGGAACAGATGCAGATATCATACTTCTTGACTCCGAGGGAGAGGTTGTGGATTCATCACTGATCTCCATGAACATCAAGACAGTAAGAGTCAATGTAGTGATCTATGAGACTAAGTATGTGCCTATAACTTATGATGTAAGCGGAGAGCCGGCAAACGGATATATGTTTACAAAAGAAATTGAGTCGACACCTGACTCTGTACAGATTGCAGGAAGAAGTAATGTTATTTCTTCAATCAACGAGATCAAGGTAGATGATCCTAACATAAATGTGGACGGTCTTACCGGTAATCTTACTTATACATATAATCTTAGCCAGTTCCTTCCTTCCGGAGTGACATTTGCGGATAAGGACTTTAGCGGATCGGTTTCGGTTGTCGTTCATGTATCGGCTATTGATACCAGAACCTATGATGTGAGCGTATCAAAGATCTCTGTAGAGGGAGAGACCGGAAACTTCAAGGTTTATGTAGATGATAAGGAATATGACACCGTGTCTTTGACACTACAGGGACTGTCAAGTGCACTAAATGGTATTTCGGAGAATTCACTCCAGGGCAGTGTAAGAGTAGAGGATATCCTTGCTGCTAATGAGCTTACAGAGCTTAAGGCCGGAACTTACAGCGCCGACGTAGACTGGACCCTGCCTGAGGGCATAACCGAGAAGGGAACGGTAAGCGTGTACGTGGCAGTTGAGGAGAACTAAGGAGGTTTAAGCATAATGGTAACGAAAAAGGTTGTCATTACCAATCCTACAGGATTGCATCTTCGTCCTGCCGGCAATCTGTGCAAAGTGGCGATGAATTATAAATCACATATTACCTTTAATTACGGTGATAATGTGGCTAATGCAAAGAGTGTGCTCAGTGTCCTTGGAGCCTGCATTAAATGCGGCGACGAGCTGGAGTTTAAGTGCGAGGGTCCTGATGAGGAAGAGGCTATGCAGGCACTGACTGAGGCCATTGAAACGGGACTTGGCGAGTGAACTATCTTGTGATAAAATCACATGAGTTAAAAAATCAAAGAGGGAGTTTTGGGAAATGAAAAAGTTTAAAGCTGCGTTAGTTGCAGGTTTGGCTGTAACAATGCTTTTTGGTTGCGGGAAGTCCAGCGATGAAGCTGTTGTAGGACTTAGTATTGAGAAGCTTGAAGATGTTCAGGATGTAACACCTGCAGCAACAGAAGCAAGTTCTGAGGAAGAGGTTATTGATGAGGACGCTCCTCCTGCAGAAGGAATGGTAAGAAGCTACTTCACCAATCAGTGGGTTGATGAGGAAGTTAACAATACAAGACCTATCGCTGTTATGTATCCTATCAACAAGGAGGCTCAGCCTCAGTACGGACTCAGCAATGTAGCTGTTTTCTATGAGATCATGGAAGAAGGCAGTATGAGCCGTCAGATGGGTATTCTTGAGAACTGGCAGGATCTTGAGCGTATCGGCAACATTCGTAGTATCCGTGACTACTTCGTATATGCAGCTCTAGAATATGATCCGGTTATTGTCCACTACGGCGGACCTGAGCTCTATGTTAAGACTATTCTTACACGTTCAGATGTAGATAACTTAAATGGTGTCGGCGGTGTTATGGGTTCTGATTACGGCGCGTTCTTCAGAGTGCCTGAGGGAAGTACATCAGAGCATACAGCTTTTACAGACGGATCACATGTATCAAGTGCCATCAGCAAGGCAGGATTCTCACTTGAGCACAGAGATTCATTCGAGGGCGAGCCACACTTTAAGTTCACAGGATATTCCAATCCCAATACACTTGAGGATTATTCAGATGCTGTAGAGGCTACAGAGATTGATATGGCAGGATGCTTCCCTGTTACCAAGTCAGCTCTTACCTATGACGAAGAGAAGGGTGTTTACTTAAAGACTCTTTACGGGGCAGCACAGAAGGATGCACTTACAAACGAGCAGCTTTCATTTGCAAATATCGTGATCCAGAGAACATATCATGAGACCCGTGATGACAACGGATATCTTGCATATCAGATGCATGATACAACCAATGACGGATATTTCATCACAAAGGGTAAGATGATCCACGTGACCTGGGAGAAGACCGACGACTACTCACCTACAACATACTATGATGACAACGGTGAAGAGGTTACATTTAACACAGGAAGAACAATGATCTTTGTTATTCAGCTTAAAGGAAAGTCCTTCTCTAAGTTTAAGGTTAACGGCGTAGAGTACGCAGACTGATATCTGAGTAAACGAGGCGAAGATAATAGGCGGACGGCAGAGATGTCGTCCGCTATGTGTTTCATTAGTAAAAAAACTGAAAGGTGCCAAAAATGGAAAAAATCATAGTAACAGGATGTAACGGACAGCTTGGAAGAGCGATCAACAAGGAGCTTCCGAGGGACAAGTATGAACTTATAAATACAGACGTATTTCAGGGAGAGGGAATCATACCTCTTGATATTACAAACGTAGATGCTGTTGTAGACTTGGCCAGAAAGACAAAAGCCAGCGCGATCATCAACTGTGCAGCTTATACAGCTGTTGATAAGCAGGAGAGTGATATTGATCTTTCTTACAAGATAAATGCAATTGGTCCCAGAAACCTCGCTATAGCTGCGACAGAGGTCGGAGCTAAGCTTGTTCATGTATCAACTGACTATGTTTTTGAAGGAAACGGAACAAGACCTTATATTGAGTTTGATAAGACAGGTCCTGTAAGTGTATACGGTAAGACTAAGCTTGCAGGTGAGGAGATGGTCAAACAGTTCGCAAGGGACTTCTTTATCATTAGAACAGCATGGCTCTACGGAGACGGTAAGAACTTTGTTAAGACAATGCTGAATCTTTCTGAGAAGTACGATGAGGTAAGTGTTGTTAAGGATCAGCTCGGTACACCTACAAGTACAACCGAGCTTGCAAAGGCAATACACTTCCTTCTCGGCACAGAGAACTACGGTGTATTCCACGGTACCTGTGAGGGAGATACAAACTGGGCAGACTTCACTGAAGAGATATTCAGACTCGCCGGTAAGTCCACCAGAGTCAACCATGTTACTACTGAGGAGTATACAGCCAAGAATCCTCAGGCAGCTCCAAGACCTGCTTACAGTATTCTTGAGAACTATATGTTTAAGCTTACTTCTGATTTCATGTTTGCTGACTGGCACTATGCAATAGAAGAGTATCTGAAGGAGATCCTTTGATGAGTTTTATAAACGGAGTATTGAGTAATAAGATACTTATAGCAGCTTCCTGTGGCTGGCTTGTGGCGCAGGTCCTGAAGACTATCATATACGTTGCAGTCAACAAGAACTTTAACCCTGAAAGGCTTCTGGGAGACGGAGGAATGCCAAGTTCACATTCAGCAACCGTAATGGCTATGGTGACTTCGACTGCATTCTATTTCGGACCTGAGACCTTTGAGTTTGCTGTTACGGCTATCCTTGCTCTCATAGTAATGCATGATGCTATGGGAGTTCGCCGTGAAACAGGTAAACAGGCCAAGGTCATCAACAACATGATGGACTGGTTTGTTCAGATGGATAGCGATATTTCACCGGAAGAAAAGCTCAAGGAGTTTGTCGGACACTCACCGACACAGGTTTTCTTCGGAGCGCTTCTTGGAATCCTGGTGGGATTTGTTGTCTGCAATATTTAATCATTCTTCCTATTGGGGGCATAAAAACCAATGCTGACAGTGCTTTTGATCTGGCTATACGTCATTGTTACAACATATCTTATTGGATACGGCTTTCTGATGTCTTTGGTGAACCTTCCCGGCATGCGCCATAAGAAAGTCAAAAAGCGTGATAAGGAAGGCAGAAGGTACGACTTTAAGTTCAGGGAGAGCTACATTATTACCGGTGTGGTTTTAGTGACTGTATTTGCGCAGATTGTCAGCTTATTTTCTAAAGTTTCTGTTGGTGCCAATATCTTTTTGATTTCCGTAAGTGTGCTGGTTGCGGTTTACTACCGCAGCGAGCTCTATGATGAGCTTACGTTCATGCTGGGGAAGCTTAGAGTCGGCGCCAATCTTTATGTTTATCTGGCAGTTTTTCTGATCATGGCCTATGGGGCTTCTCACGGCCTTATGCACTATGATTCCGATCTGTATCACGCTCAGGCAATCCGCTGGATTGAGGAATATGGCGTTGTAAAGGGACTTGGCAATCTCCATGTGAGACTTGCTTATAACAGTTCTGCTTTTGCGCTGTCTGCAATCTACAGCTTTAAGTTCCTGGGAGGACAATCCTATCACGTGATGTCAGGGTTCTTTGCGCTCCTTCTCGCGTGGCAGTGTGTAGATATAAAGAACGTAATAAGAAGAGGACATATTGTGATCTCTGATTTTGCGAGACTTGCAGCTATTTACTACCTCTTTACCATTTACGATGAAATGATGGCTCCTGCCTCAGACTATTTTCTCTCCTGTCTTGTCTTTTACATAATCATCCACTGGCTGGATATGTATGTCAGACACGAGAGGTCCTATGTGCCTTATATTCTGCTGGCGCTTCTCGGAGTCTTTGCCATTACCATCAAGCTCTCGGCTGCTCCTATGCTGCTGTTATCCATTGTGCCCATCTATAAGCTGCTTCATAACAGGACAAAAGAGAAAATGGGAGCATTCTGGATCTCCGTTCTTCTGGCTTTTGTGATAGTAATACCCTTCCTCATAAGGAATGTTATCCTGTCAGGATGGATACTCTATCCCGTAACGATCCTGGACTTCTTCGGATTTTACTGGGAGATTCCAAAGGGACTTGCAGCTTACGATGCCCTTGAGATTAAGACCTTTGGAAGAGGCTACAATGATGTTGCTGCTTTTGGCGATGCCCCCTTTAGTCAGTGGGTTCCAAACTGGTTTGCGAGCATAACGGGACTTAATAAGATCATGCTTGTGCTGGCACTTTTATCCATAGTGATATATGTCGTATATCTTGTTTATTTTCTGCTTGCCTTTGCAGGCGAAAGATCAGAGAAGATCAAGGACCTGGACAGAGCCAAGGTGTTTGAGATCAGTCACAGAAGCATGCTTAATAATGCGGATTTCCTGACGATCGGAGGAACCCTTATCGGCTGTTTTGCCTTCTGGTTCTTCAGTGCACCGCTTATCAGGTACGGGATCGTATATGTATGGCTCCTGCCGGCGGTTATTCTGGGAAGAACATTCATCATCGCCTATAACAGGCTGCTTGATGATGAGGTAAAAGACACTGTGGTAAAAATCCTCATAATCATATTTTTGGCCTGGTTTATTTATAAATGTGCAATAGTTGCTCTTGAGGACAGCAGGCGCTTTAATCCGGAGTATCTGCTAAGGCAACAGGACTATGGCAGTTATGAGGTTGAATCCTTTGAAATGGGATCGGAGACCATATATTATCCGGTATCCGGAGATCAGGTCGGATATGATCCTTTCCCGGCTGCGACCCATGATGTTACAGGAGAAGTGGAACTTATAGGTAAGGAAATTAAAGAAGGATTTAAGGCTTTGCCGCAATGATTAAAAAATTATAAATTATTTGGC
This sequence comes from Butyrivibrio sp., assembly GCA_017445665.1. Taxonomy (GTDB): domain Bacteria; phylum Bacillota; class Clostridia; order Lachnospirales; family Lachnospiraceae; genus Butyrivibrio. The sequence goes on from JAFSTR010000152.1 coordinate 12,182, forward strand.
AATTTATTAATTTGATATAAATTTTCAGATAAAAAGCTAATTCGACGACAATTTCGTGACGATATAATGTATCATATAATTAGAAAAAGCGTACAAGTTGCGCGGGAGATACATTATGAGAAGAGCGATTTTGTCAGTGTGTCTGGTCATTATGCTTGGATTATCACTCCAACCTGTAACAGCAAGAGCTGCCAGGGAGGATGATATTTTAGCGCTGATGAACAATGCAAGGGCACAGCAGGGACTTGGTGCTGTGAGCCTTGATTCCACGCTTACAACAGTTGCTCAGACGAGAGCTGCAGAGTGTTCTGCAAGATTTTCTCATATTCGTCCTAACGGAAAAGCATGGTATACGGTTTCAAGTTCTACAAATGCTGAAAACCTGGCGCATGCCGTAAACGATGCTCAGCAGCAGCCGGAGAATGTGGTCCTGGCATGGCTCCTTAGCCCGACTCACAAGGCTAATGTAATGAGACAGAATTGCACAAGCGTTGGCATTGCATATTACAAGGGGGCAAACGGAGAAACCTATATTGTCTGTGAATTCAACTAAATCTTAATGATACAAAATAAAGGCCCGTCACTTAAAAAAGTGGCGGGCCATTTTTGTGGCTGAGTATTATCTTTCTGCTCTCATAGGATTATTAAGGAAATCCTCGTAAGCAAGCTTTATTCCGTCCTCAAGCTCTGTGGTGTAAGTCCAGCCAAGAGCTTTTGCCTTGGATACATCAAGAAGCTTTCTTGGTGTTCCGTTTGGCTTAGTGGGATCCCAACGGATCTCTCCTGTATATCCGATGATCTTGGCAACCTTTTCTGTAAGCTCCTTGATTGTGAGCTCTTTTCCTGTGCCGGCATTAACGGTCTCATTGCCGCTGTAGTTATTCATAAGGAATACACAGAGGTTTGCGAGGTCGTCTACATAGAGGAATTCTCTGAGAGGACTGCCATCTCCCCAGCATGTTACGTAAGGAAGGTTCTGCTCCTTGGCCTCGTGGAAACGACGGATAAGGGCAGGAAGTACGTGTGAATGTGTGGGGTGATAGTTGTCGTTTGGCCCGTACAGGTTAGTAGGCATTACCGAGATGTAGTCTGTTCCGTACTGTTTATTGAGATACTCACAGTACTTAAGGCCTGAGATCTTGGCAAGAGCATAGGCCTCATTGGTCTTCTCAAGCTCAGAAGTAAGAAGGCAGTTCTCCTTCATGGGCTGTGGTGCCATTCTCGGGTAGATGCAGGATGAACCAAGGAACTCCAGCTTCTTGCATCCGTTCTTCCATGCAGAGTTGATAACATTCATCTCAAGGATCATGTTCTCGTACATAAAGTCCGCAAGAGCCTGTGAATTGCCCATGATACCGCCAACCTTGGCGGCTGCGAGAAATACATACTCGGGTCTCTCCTCAGCAAAGAAGTTTTCGACCTGATCCTGTCTTGTAAGGTCCAGTTCCTTGTGGGTTCTGGTGACTATATTGTTATAGCCCTGTTTTTTTAATTCTCTGACAATTGCAGAACCAACCATTCCTCTGTGGCCTGCAACATAAATCTTAGCGTTTTTCTCCATCATGTTCGTATACCTCTATTACTTATCAATACCTTTCTCAAGGAACTCAGCAAGGTTGAACTCAACGTGCTCATTAGCTCTCTCAACAGCAACCTTGGCCATGTCGTGCTCTACCATGATCCTTACGAGATCTTCGAAGGAAGTAGTCTGTGGATTCCAGTGGAGCTTCTCTTTTGCCTTGCTTGGGTCACCCCAGAGGTTGACAACGTCTGTAGGTCTGTAGAAGTCAGGTGATACCTCGATGAGAACTTTACCTGTTGCTTTATCGTAACCCTTCTCATCAGCTCCTTCGCCTTTGAATTCGATCTCGATACCTGCATAGTGGAAAGCAAGCTGTGCAAACTCACGAACTGAGTGCTGGACACCTGTTGCGATAACGAAGTCCTCAGGCTTATCGTTCTGAAGGATCAGCCACATACACTCAACATAGTCTTTTGCATAACCCCAGTCACGAAGGCTGGAAAGATTTCCAAGGTAGAGCTTATCCTGCTTGCCCTGTGCAATTCTTGAAGCTGCAAGAGTGATCTTACGTGTAACGAAAGTCTCTCCTCTGCGCTCTGACTCGTGGTTGAAAAGAATACCTGAGCAGCAGAACATGTTGTATGCCTCTCTGTATTCTTTTACGATCCAGAAACCGTAGAGCTTGGCAACAGCATAAGGGCTGTAGGGATGGAAAGGTGTCTTTTCATTCTGAGGAACTTCTTCAACCTTACCGTAGAGCTCAGATGTGGATGCCTGATAGATCCTGCAGGTCTCTGTAAGTCCGCAGAGACGAACTGCCTCAAGTACTCTTAAAACACCTGTTGCGTCAACGTCAGCGGTAAACTCGGGTGAATCAAAAGATACCTGAACGTGTGACTGAGCAGCGAGGTTATATATTTCATCGGGACGAACCTTTGATACTACTCCGAGGATACTCATTGAATCACCAAGATCTCCGTAGTGAAGATGGAAGTTTGGCTTTCCTTCAAGATGAGCGATTCTCTCTCTGTAGTCTACGGAAGATCTTCTGATGATTCCGTGAACATCATAACCCTTCTCAAGCAGGAACTCTGCGAGATAGGATCCGTCCTGACCGGTGATACCGGTGATCAAAGCTTTCTTTGCCATAAATAAATCCTTTCTTGATTGAAAAACATAATAATTTGCACTTTTCCATATCATTATATTTATAAGTTAATACTTTTTAAATTCACTTTCTTGACTTTGATTTGCATTATCTTGCTCTCAAAACTATAATGGGGAATATAGGGAAAATGGAGAATAACAATATGAAAAATCAGTTATTTCAAGGCGAATATGTGTCATCTGACAGACTTCTTTACACCCCCTCTGAATTTGCCAAAAACAACCTTCTCTATCTTCAGGAAATTGGCAGGCTGACAGCCCAGAAGCCCCACACCAGCAAGAGACAGAATCTGTCGTCTTTTCTTTTTATATATGTTAAGAGTGGAAGCGGATACATTGATTATGAGGGAAAAGAGTACGCGGTATCTCAAGGGGACTGTGTCTTTATAAACTGCCAGAAACTGTACTCCCACAGAACATCTGAGGATCTGTGGTCAATTGAGTGGATACACTTCAACGGTGAGAGTCTTCTGCCTATATATCTTAAGTACGTGGAAAGAGGAGGGCAGCCCGTGTTCAGGCCTGATGATCCATCCAGGTCCATGAAGCTGTGGGATGAGCTCAACACTGTTTCAAGATCCTCTGACTATATCAGGGATATCAAGATCAATGAGTGTCTTTCGAGTCTTGTTACTTTTCTTATGACCTTCAGCTGGAATCCTGACGTGACCCAGCAGAGCGGAGGCGATAAGAACATCAATACACTTAAGGAGTATCTGGACACTCACTATCAGGAAAAAATAACACTGGATATGCTTGCGGACAACTTCCTGATGAGCAAGTACACACTCTCCCGCAGCTTTAAGGAACAGGTCGGAACCTCAATCATCAACTATCTGCTTGTGGTGCGCATCACTCATGCCAAGCAGATGCTCCGTTTCACAGACAAGACCGTTGAGGAGATTGGAAGCAGCTGTGGCATTACGCCTCTTTACTACTTCTCCCGCATGTTCAAGCAGATCGAAGGTGTAAGCCCCTTGGAATACCGTATGAGCTGGAAGTGACCCGACATTGAAAGAACGGCCGGATAAGTGTAGAATAAGGATTAGGATTGCGATTCTGTGCGCAAAATACAAATTCAGAACAGGGAAATACAATGAAACTTTTGAGTGTTATTGTTCCGTGTTATAACGAGCAGGAAAATATATTTGATTTCTATGACGAACTCATGAAGAACGAAGAGTTTTTCAGATCTCGTGATGTGGATATTGAGATCATCTTTGTGGATGACGGATCGAAGGATGAGACCGTAGCAAGGGTCAAAGAGCTTAAGGCCAAGGATGAAAGGGCTCATCTCATAAGCTTCTCGAGGAATTTTGGCAAGGAGGCTGCCATGTACGCAGGTCTTCAGGGATCCAAGGGTGACTATGTGGTCATCATGGACTGTGACCTTCAGGATCCGCCGGCACTTCTTCCGGAGATGTATAAGGCTATAGATGAAGAGGGATATGACTCCGTTGCAACAAGGAGAGTCAACAGAAAGGGCGAACCTCCTATCAGATCCTTCTTTGCCAGGAAGTTCTACAAGATCATCAATAAGATGACCAATACTGAGATTGTGGACGGGGCCAGGGACTACAGGCTCATGACCAGAAACTTTGTCGATGCTATCCTGTCAATGGAGGAATATAACAGATTCTCCAAGGGTATATTCGGCTGGGTCGGATTTAAGAATAAGTGGCTTGAGTTTGAAAATATAGAGCGTAAAAAGGGAGAGACCAAGTGGTCCTTCTGGAAGCTCTTTGTCTATGCAATAGACGGTATCATGGCATTTTCAACAGCTCCGCTTGCCATGGCTTCACTCCTTGGAGTGTTCTTCTGTATAGTTTCATTCCTGTTCATAGTGATTGTAATGGTAAGACAGCTCACAGTGGGTGATCCGAACAACACTGTAGGTTGGGCTTCCATGGTATGCATCATACTGTTTGTCAGCGGTGTACAGCTCTTTTGCGTTGGAATCGTAGGACAGTACCTTTCAAAGACCTATCTGGAAGTCAAGAGACGTCCTTTGTACATTGTTAAAGAGGAACTGTGATGGTCAGCATTGTTGTTCCGGTCTATAATGCGGCAAATTACATAGAGAAGACCATAGAGATGGTTTGCAGACAGACATACAAGGACTGGGAGCTTATCCTTGTAGATGACGCATCAAGGGATGAGAGTGCTCAGATTATTGAGAATTACATCAAAAACCAGGGCAAGAGGATCCGCCTTATCCGCAAGAAGGTCAATCAGGGAGCGGCTGAGGCCAGAAACACCGGTATAGATGCTTCTTCCGGAAGATATATTGCCTTTCTTGATGCTGATGACGTGTGGGATCCTGAGAAACTGGAGAAACAGGTTGCGTATATGGAACGCACCGGTGCAGCTTTCTGTTTCCACGCCTATGAGTTTGGTGATGAGAACGCAAATCCCACAGGCAAGATCGTTCATGTGCCGGAGAAGCTTAAGTACAAACAGGCACTGTCGAGGACCATCATCTTCACAACTACCGTGATGTTTGATACAGAGAAGATCGATATGGAGATAATCCATATGCCGAATGTTCCCAGTGAGGACACTGCCACCTGGTGGAGGATCCTAAAGAGCGGATACGAGGCGTATGGCCTTGATGAGAATCTGGCTATTTACAGAAGACCTGCCAGGTCTTTGTCGTCAAATAAGCTGGAGGCCATCAGAAGGATATGGTTTTTATACAGAAATATAGCCGGACTTTCTGTGGCAAAGTCATTATTTTATTTTGGAGGATGGGCAGTGAGAGCAACCTTAAGAAGGCTGTAACTGTCCGGGGAAGAGTATGAAACGAAGAGAGTCAAAAAAGAGAATCCTTGTTTTGTTGTTGGGATTTTTGGGACTGTGCATGCAGACAGCTGTATATGCGTGGTTCTGGTTTAGTGTATACTATCCCGAAGTTTCAAAACCTCGTGTGAGTGTGGACGGATATCAGCTTGGTAACGGACTTAAGCTGTACTTCCGTGGACACCTTCTTATTCTTGCAATCTATTTTATTCTGCTTTTATTTTTCTCAAATACCTACGGCGGATTGAAAATAGGATATTTAAGGCCCATGGATGTGTTTTTTTCACAGATATTTGCACTGTTCATGGTGAATTTTATCTCCTATTTCCAGATTTCACTTTTGAACAACTGGCTTGTCCAGCTTCCGCCGATCTTTGTGATATTCCTTATCCAGCTTCTGATAGCTTTTGTCTGGGCATACATAACGAATGCTATTTATATGCATATCTTCCCGCCCAGAGAGCTCCTTCTTATAAGCGGCGAATATCCGGTTGATGACATTGTTGCCAAGTTCAACACAAGAAAAGACAAGTATCACATCGCCAAGAAGATCAACATCTCCGAAGGTATCGATGCGGTTTACAAGGAATGTCTCGGAAAATATGACGGCGTTATTATCTGGGATGTACCGAGTCAGTTCAGGAATGGACTCGTTAAGTACTGTTATGGCAGAAATATCAGGATCTATGTAATGCCAAAGATAACAGATGTTCTTTTGAAGGGATCATCACAGCTCCATCTTTTTGATACTCCGGTTCTGCTTCTCAGGGAGTATTCGATAAAGATCGAGCAGAGGGCAATAAAGAGACTATTTGATATTATCCTGGCACTGATGCTGATAATCCTCACATCACCCATCATGCTGATCACGGCAATTGTTATCAAGTGCTACGACAAGGGCCCTGTTCTTTACAAGCAGATCCGCTGCACAAGGGGCATGAAGGAATTCAAGATCATGAAATTCAGGAGCATGAGAGTCGATGCCGAGAAGGATGGTGTCGCAAGGCTTGC
>JAFSTR010000153.1 GCA_017445665.1 Butyrivibrio sp.
ACGCATTTATCAAACTTCTCTGTGTACTCAAAAAGAGCTTTATCACCGTTCTTACGGATATCATTTATGATCCCGTTAACGGTCTCTTCATACTCTCCATAACTCCCGGGATTTCGGTTTAATAGATTTCCAAGAAGTTCTTTCTTTGTATCTTCTGTAAGTTTAAGTGTTCTCATTTATTCCAGGTTCTCCTTAATGTCATTTATAAGTTTTCTGATTCGTTCTGTCTCCATCTGCATGCTTACCTGATTGACGATCATTCTTGCAGAAAGAGGACAAATCTCCTCCAATACTTCCAGCCCGTTCTCCCTAAGAGTTGAACCTGTCTCGACTATATCAACGATCACATCCGAAAGATTAACTATAGGGCCAAGCTCAACAGAGCCGTTTAGCTTGATAATATCCACCGTCTGATGCTTTTTGTTGTAGAAATAATCCTTGGCAATGTTGGGATATTTACTGGCTACTCTTATCATCTCACGATGCTCCAGGAGCTCTTTAGCCTCATGAGGTCCGCAGACACACATTCTGCACTTACCGAATCCAAGATCCAGCACCTCATATACACGCCTGTTCTCCTCAAGTATTGTATCTGCTCCGACAATACCGATATCAGCCGCGCCGTACTCAACGTATGTCGGCACATCAGGTCCCTTTGCCAAAAAGAACTTAAGCCCCAGCTCTTCATTTGTAAAAATAAGTTTACGCGTCTTTTTATCTAAAATCTCTTCACACTCAATACCACACTTTTTAAGGATCTCCATGGTCGAGTTCACAAGTCTGCCCTTTCCGAGAGCAAATGTAAGATATCTCATATATTCACCTGTTATGCCTTTCTGTAAAAAAGCGCCACTTTCTGTCCATTTTTTCTCATCTTAATTGCCTCTGAAAGCTGCGCTCCAAAGTCATCTTCGTCAAACTCCTTGTAAAGGGCCTTCTGTTCATGCTCAATCTCAACATTCTGTCTGTAAAGAGCCGACAAAAGATCATCAAGAAGGATAACAAATCCTATCGCCGGCGCATCCTGTCCGTATTTTCCAAGAAGATTGTTGTATCTGCCGCCCTTGGCAATAGCATCGCCAACGCCGTAAGTATATGCGCTAAAAATCACTCCCGTGTAATAATTGAATTTACTGAGCATACCAAGGTCAAAAGACACATACTGTGTAACATCATACTGTTTTAATACCTGATAAAGCCTTTTAAGGCGCTTTATAGCGTTTAAACTTCTCTCGTTGGAAACCTGTTCCTGAGCCTTATCGAGAGCGTCATCAGAGCCAATAAACTCCGCAACCTTGACGATAAGATTTTTATACTTCTCAGGTATATTTCTCTCAACCAGGATATTCTCAGCGGCAAAATAATTCTTCTGAACTATCTGCTCCCTGATCATGACCTCGGTCTCAGCATCAATTCCGGCTTCCTCACAGATTCCCTTGTAATACTCTGCATCACCGATACTGACCTGAAAGTCCTTGAGCCCCGAACTTAAGAGAGATTCGATCAAAAGAGCTATCATCTCCGCGTCTGCATATACAGAATCATCCTTAAAAAGCTCAACTCCGATATTACCTGTCTCTTTAAGTTTGCCCTGAAGGCTGGATGTATTGAGAAATGTGCTGCCCTGATAAACTACTCTTACGGGCATAGGGCTCTCAAGCATCACCTTGGATGCACATCTTGCAATAGATGGAGTAAAGTCAGGCCTAAGAACCATTGTATTGCCGTCTTTATCAAAGAACTTATACAGTTCTCTTGCATCGCCCGCATTTATCTCCTGTGCAAAGACATCAAAAAACTCAAATGTAGGTGTCTCTATATCTTCATATCCGTACAGTTTCATCTTCTCATGGATCCTGTCCCTGACAATAAGTCTGTCGCTGCACTCCGATCCATAGATATCTCTTACTCCGTCGGGAGTATGTAAAAGAACTTTGTTCATGTCTACCTCGCTTTAGTAATGCACAGTGCTAATATGATAATTCGCTACCATAGAAAAGAGTTTACATTATATCAAAACATCTGTCAAACAATTATTCTCTCATCTCAAGATCTAACTGCATTGCATCAAGATACGGGATCAAAAGTCCAGGATCCTTGTGGGACTTTATCACATATTTAAGGTCCAGTTCGTCGTGCCTGAAGCTCTTTCTGCCTCCGGCACCAGCCCTGTCCCAGAATACTCTTAATTGTCTGTAGGGAAGATAATAGAATTCGTCCAGGGACGTGAAATAGATAAGAAAAAACGCTACTCCATCCTGCTCTTCAAAACTCTGCATAAAGTTCACCTGATGCTGATGGATGTTTTCCAATGAAAAAGTCGTGGACGCACATTCCTTGGCATCAAAGCACACAGGAATTCCCTGAACTGCGCCAATGTAGTCCACGGTTGATTTCTGGTCAAAGTAGGCAAGAGTAATGTGTCTTGTCTCCTTTTCGATATTTATAGGTGTAATAGGCGTGGGTATTTTCTGAATAAGACAAAGTCCAAGTTCAAGGTATCTCTCATTTGTTCTGTTGACCATGTCTTCAAGCGTGGATCCCCTCAGTCCACGAGATTTCCATGTAGGCATATATACCTCTTATTCAAATATTTCAAATTCTTTAGGCTCTTTAGCCGTAAATTCTTTTCCCGAAAGTATATCAAAAGGCTTATCAAGCCCCTTAGGGAACACCAGTCTGTAGCTGTGCAGAAGCTGATAATTGATACCTTTGACAGCACTTGCACCGTATTTGATATCTCCGACTATAGGATGTCCTATGCTTGATAAATGCGCCCTTATCTGATGAGGCTTACCTGTTATAAGCTTGACCTCAAGCTTGGTCAGGTCATTTTCGGGATTATATCTTATAACATGAAACTGCGTCTCAATATAGGAATAATCAGGGTCTTTCGGATCCTCTTTTAAGACCTTAACCTTATTCTTTTTCTCATCCTTTGACAAAAAGCCTTTAAGAGAAAAATCCTTATCAATATGCCCCTTTACAATCGTAAGGTAGTACTTGCCGACATTCCTGCCCTTGATCAGGGCATTCATGGTACGTGCTCCTGAAAGTGATTTGGCACAGATAACAATGCCACTGGTGTTTCTGTCGAGCCTGTTGCAGATTGAAGGCCTGTATGTTTCAAGGCTTTCTGCTGTTATATCGCCTTTATTTAAAAGATATCCTATAAGCCACTCATTAAGGCTCACATCTCTTTTCTGTGACTTCTGGGAGAGTACTCCTGCCGGCTTATCTACCAGGATGATATTATCATCCTCATAAATAACATGAAGCTCCCCGATCTTCTTATAGGCATCCGCTTCCGGTCTGATATCACAGCCCTGTGCGTCTGCGCCTCTAAATTTATCCAGGGTTTCGTCCGTAAAAAAGATCTTTATGACATCGCCCTTTTTAAGCTTCTCCGTTCCGTCAGCTTTTTTGTCATTCAGGGTAATGTTCTTTTTACGGAGCATTTTATAGATAAATCCACCGGATGCCTCTTTTAAATATCCTTTTAAAAACCTGTCGAACCTCTTATCCTGTTCGTTTTCGCTAACTATGATCTCTTTCATTTGTTCGCCTATAAAGAAATAGATAAAAGAATTCCCGCAGGAGTCTGGGTTGTTCCCGGAATCCACGCATCTTCTATCGCCTGTGGATCGATGTTTTTCTCTATTCTTAATTTCTCTAGCTGATCAAGCCTTGAGCAGAAATCATCCAGCTTATCAAAAACCTTAATGCTGTAGCTTGAATATCCGCCCTGAGCCATCATCTTTTTAATGTGCTTTTCAATATCGTCGGTATCCGCCGCGCTGTCAGTGCAGTAACAGCATATGTTCTTATCAAGAACTGTGGAGGCAGCTACGTTATAGTTTTTCTCGTAGCTCGTTATCACGTGGTCATAATGGACAAGAAGTCCTCCTCTGTGAGACTCGATTGTCTTAAAATCAGCTTCCGGACATGCTTTTGCCCTTATGAACATTATCATATTGACCGCACTCCAGCCTGTAGGAAGGCAGCCAAGTGCTGCTATTATGGAAAAGACATTTTTCTGAGTTCCGTTTATCACAAGGCCGATAACATAGATGCCTACCGATATTGCAAGACATATGACTGTCCTTATTATCGCTACTTTCTTTCTGTATGCAATATATCCAAAGTCGCCTTTATACTTCCTCATTATTCCGTATATCCCCAAAAATCTTCAATATAGTCATCCGCGAGCTCTCTTTTCAAGTCATCGCTGTGCCTTGAATAGTCATCACTTACCGCAACGACAGTCATCCCGGCATTTTTGGCTGCCTTTATCCCGTCTACAAGATCTTCAAAAACAAGGCATTTCGAAGGCTCTGTCCCAAGCTCTTCAGCCACCGTAAGATATATATCCGGAGCAGGTTTTCCTTTTACTACCTCTGTTCCGGATTTGATGCTGTTAAACTTATCCATTATCCCGTGGGATGAGAGTACCTGTTTTATAAGCTCTGTTGAATTGCTCGAAGCGATACCGAGCTTAATGCCGTCTTGCTTACATTTATCAAGAAGTCTCGACACGCCATCCTTAAGAGGTACTTCGTTAGTGTATTTCTCCCAGGCCATTTTGTTCCAGTCATCTCCAATTTTCTCAATTGAATCCGAAAGACCGAATCTCTCTTTAAAATATATGGCAGTCTCAACAAAGCTTCTTCCGCCAATATCCTTTTGAAGAGTACCGGGTGCTTCGATGCCATGTCCGGCCAGATATTCAATGTCTATCGCCTTCCACATCCACATGGAATCTACAAGTGATCCGTCAAGGTCAAAGATCACCGCTTCATAATCATTTATATTTATATCTCTCATATTACATCCTATTTCTTAAGTTCTTTTACTTCTTCATCTGTAAGGCTTCTGTATTCACCCACAGGAAGACTATCATCCAGTTTCAGGCTTCCCATGGAGATCCTGCGAAGGAATATCACTTCATTCCCAACTGCTTCAAGCATTCTCTTGACCTGATGAAAACGGCCTTCATGTATGGTAAGAAAGATAACGGGATTTCCGTCTTCATCAGCCCGACCAGAAACTTCCACTTTGGCTGGAAGTGTAAGGTCAACGCTTCCGTCATCCTTCTTGTCGCCGATATTGACACCTTCTTCGAGTTTGTTTATATCCCCTTCCGAAAGAGGCGTCTTTATATGTACTTCGTAGATCTTATCAACGTGTTTTTTAGGCGATAGAAGCTTGTGAATGAGCTCGCCGTCATCTGTTATCAGAAGAAGTCCCTCAGTATCTATATCAAGTCTTCCGCAGGGCGATAGCCCTTTTACATTTTCACCCGCAACAAGGTCAAGAACAGTTTCATTCCTGCCGTCTCTCGTGGCGGAAACAACTCCGGCAGGCTTATTTAACAGGAAGTAGTGAAATTTGCTGTAACTAAGCACCACTCCATCAAAAGCTATCTCGTCACTGTTCTCATCAATGTGCATATCAGCCTTAGAAGCAGGAGTTCCGTTCACTGAGCATCTTCCGTTCTTAACATACTCCTTGATCTGTTTCCTTGTTCCTATATTTAATTCCGAAAGAAATTTATCTAATCTCAAATTCTGTACCTTAGTAATTAAACATCGCAGCAACCTGAACAGGATTACTGAGCGTTCCTTTTTCATAATTGTTATAAGCAGCGCAGACAATTACAGGATTAGCCGTTCCGCTTGGCACCTTCACATTAAAGGACTGTGTTGTCTGAGTTCTGTCCCACATCTGCAGAGTATTAAAGGTCTTACCTCCGTCGTAGCTGTATGTAAAGTAAATGACCGGACTCTGACTGTCTTTGGTTGTCATTTCCACCAGGATATTTCCGCTGTTAAGATCGTAGTTCAAAACCTTGATCTCACATTTCTCGGGGCCTGTTTCATCCTGATAAAGGACTTTTCCGGGCTTTTTAACCGATGTGTACTTAAATCCCGAGTAGTCAGCACCCGTAGTTGCAGATTTTAACTTAAAATATTTGGCGATCGCTGTAGCATCTGCCACCGCAAGCTGGTTAATAAAATCTCCCGATTTGATCTTTGAAACATCAACGCCATGGTCTAGATAAGCATGCTCCATTATTACACAGGGCATATTTCTTGCAACGCAGGCTCTTATGATCCCGTAATAGTCCTTACCGGAAGATCCGATCCTGGTTTTGACTCCCTTCTGATAAAGTCCCAGCTCGCTCCACTGATTCATCAGCACGTTTCCAAAGTTGGCACCTGCCACATAGTAATTTCCAAAGGTCGATGTCCATACTTCAGATCCGTAGAATGCATGATCACTTGATGCATTAAAGTGAATGCTGAACACAAAATCCGCTCCCACACTCTTGGCGTAAGCTGCTCTCTCTTCCAGTGAAACAGCTGTATCTGTTGTTCTTGTGGTATAGACTGTTACTCCGTCGTATTTCTCAAGTTCAGTCTTAAGTGCATTGGCAACCTGAAGCGTAAGTGCTTTTTCAGAGAGTCCGTTGTACTGCGCACCGAGATTTCTGTCACCTTCTCCGCCGTGGCCCGGGTCTATAACAACCACCACGTTTTTATTTGCAGCAAAAGAGCTGACAGGAAAAACCACAGTTACGGAAGTAAGTAAGATCAAAAATGAAACAACAAAAGATATAACTTTTTTCATAGCATTTCTCCCCTGTTCTAATAAAGATAAAAAGCTGTCGCAATAAAGCGGCAGCTCTTAGTAATAGCTACTTAATTAAGCATATCGAGATTCAGATTTGCATCATTTACATCTGAGTTCGCTGCATCTTCAGTTGCATAAGCAGTTGAACTGCCTGTACCGGCACCGGCAACAGGAGGACGAAGATCTGCTCTGTTTGACTTGATTATCTCACTGTACTGGTTAAGCGCTGAGAGAATGCTGTCATTGCTCTGAGTTACCTCTTTTACAATGTTTATGCTGTTCTGCTTGACAGACTCAATGATATCGTCGTTATTCTTGCTGGTTGCATCTATTGACTGATTGATGATCGAATCAACGTTTTCAAGAAGCTGATCAGTATACTGAACAGCAGCTGCCTTCATTTCATTGGCCTCAATAGTTGCCTTATCAAGTATATCCTTGGCCTGAGCAGCAGCCTGTGAGATAACCTCATTGGCCTGTGCATAAGCCTGCTGCATGATCTCATGCTCGTTTATGAGCTCATTGGTGTGAGCAGTTGCCTCATCGATAAGCTCCTGAGCTTTCTTGCGGGCATCATTTAAAATAGCTTCCTTGTTGCTGATTATCTTCTGATATCTCTTGATCTCTTCAGGAGTCTTACTGCGAAGTTCCCTTAGGAGCTCATCAATTTCTTCCTTGTTAACAATGATCTTGGTCTGAGATAAAGGCTGTGGTTTGCAATTATCTATATATGTCTCAATCTCGTCAATAAGCTGTTCTATTCTGCTAGTCATGATAAATACCCCCGGCTTTATTTAACTCCGTATTTTTTATATAGCTCATCGGCTACAAAACCTGAAACGCAAGGTGTAATATCCCCATTGTAGCTTGCTATCTCTTTTACAACTGAGCTGCTCAGGTACGAATACTCAAGGCTTGTTGTAAGGAATACGGTATCCACCTCATGATGTGATAATTCTCTGTTGATCTGTGCTATCTGGAGCTCATATTCAAAATCAGTAACGGCACGAAGTCCTCTGATAATGATGTGGATCTGATTCTCCTTGCAATAATCAATAAGCAGTCCGCCAAAAGACTCAATCTTAACGTTTGGAAGGTCTTTTACGGATTCTTTTAACATTTTAACACGTTCATCAAGGGTAAACAATGGAGTTTTAGATGAATTGCTCATTACAGCTACTATTAGCTCATCAAACATTGATGAAGCGCGTTTAATTATATCCAAATGTCCCAGGGTCACAGGATCGAAACTTCCGGGATATACAGCTGTCTTCATATTCACTCAGCCTTTCTGTACAGGAAAACATGTTTATTGGTCTTATATTCTTTCTCTCTTCTTACCTCAAATCCATAGTCTTCGGCAAAAGAGAAATCGTAGTTCTTGTCACTTTCAACAATGATCATGGTGTTTTCTGTCACATAGTTCATCTGTGAAAGCTGTGAAAGAGTTCTCTCATAGAGTTCGCCCTGATAGGGAGGATCTATGAAGATTATATCAACCTCACTCTCCTTGATACTGCGAAGTGCAAGGACCACATCCTGTTTAAGAACAGTTGCACTTTCCTCAAAATGCGTAGTCTTGATGTTCTGAAGGATGCACTTGTATGCACTTGCTGCATTCTCAACAAAGTAGGCTCTTATGGCCCCTCTGGAGAGTGCCTCGATCCCTATTCCGCCGCTTCCTGCGAACAGATCAACAAATACAGCTCCGGGGACCTGATTCTGTATCATGTTGAAAAGAGTCTCTTTTATCCTGTCCTGAGTCGGTCTTGTATCATTTCCTTCAGGAGTAACTAGTCTCAGTCTCCTGGCAGATCCTGCAATTACTCTCATAATCTTACCTTTGTTCCTTTTGTATCTCTGCTGGTTACCTTAAGGTGTCCGAGATGAAGCTCCTTGCCATTGTGCTCAATGCTTCTCTCTTCCATGTCATTTAAGAAGAATACATCCCTGATGTAATCGTTCTTTGTAAGTCTCATTCCTCTTACGCCGACAGCAGCTTTCTTTTTCTCTGGCACCGTCTCAATGAGGAATCTGAGGAAGTATCCGTCATTTGTTCTAAGAACAACAGTCTTCTGAGTCCTGATAACCTCTACACTCACAACTTCATCGTTCTCCATGAGCTTGGTAGCTGCAACTGTCCTCTTTGAAACATCGAACTCTCCGCCGTCTACAACCTTCATCATGGCATTCCTAGTCGTAAAGAGCAGTCTGTAGAGATTCAGGTCAGACTGGCTCGATGCCATAACTATTGTCTCCTTGGATGTGTCAAAGTTGCTGACATTATCGATAGGAATACCCTTATCTCTCATCTTACCCTGAGGCAGATCCATGGCCTTGACAGTGTGAAGGTTACCGGTGTTTGTAAAGAAGCATATCTTGCCGGTATTCTTCATGATAAACGAGTACTTAAACTCAGCCTGGATAGTCTCTTTGTTCTTCTCATAAGTAGAAGCATCGATGGTCTTGGCGTAGCCGAATCTGTCCATAACAAAGGCTACATCCATCTCTTCAACTGGCTTTTCTTCGTAAACAGCGCTCTCTCTGTTGTCGATGACTGTTTTTCTTGCTTTGTGATATTCCTTTTTGATTGCTGCAAGTTCACTCTGGATCACCATAGACATGGACTCGTGGCTCTCAAGAATATCCTCATATTTATAAATGTTGGCTACAGTCTCTTCGTGCTCCTTGATAAGAGCTTCAAGCTCAAGTCCGATGAGTTTGTACAGTCTCATCTCAAGAATGGCATCTGCCTGTGCCTCTGTAAAAAGAAGCTGAGCCGCCATTGCCTTTGATTCTCTGGACTTGAAGTTAATACCCTCTGTATTTCCGTTTACAAGACAATCCTTAGCCATAGCCCTGTCTTTCGAGCCTCTAAGGATCTCGATAACAAGATCTATGACATTGCAGGCCTTTATAAGTCCTTCCTGGATTTCCTTTTTATCCTGCTCCTTTTTAAGCAGGGTCTGATATTTTCTTGTTGCGATCTCAAACTGGAAATCAGCGCAGGCACGCATGATCTCTTTTAAAGACATTGTCTCGGGACGACCATTGTCAATGGCTAGCATGTTTACGCCAAAGGTATCCTCAAGCTTGGTCTTTTTGTAGAGAAGATTGGTAAAGTTCTCTACATCAGTGTCCTTCTTGAGCTCGATAACAATCCTTATTCCTTCCTTGGAGGACTGGTTTGAGATGTCGACAATATCGTTTGAGATCTTCTTCTCAGCAAGCTCTGCCACATCTGCCATAAACTTGCCTATTCCCGCGCCGATCATGGTATAAGGAATCTCTGTGATAACCAGATTGATGTGACCGTTTTTGCCCTTCTCGGTCTCCACCTTACCTCTGATCCTTATTTTGCCTATACCGGTCTCGTAGATCTCAAGAAGCTCGTCCTTGTTGATCACGATACCGCCGGTAGGGAAATCAGGTCCCTTTATATACTTCATCAGATCTTTTGTTGTAAGAGTGTCATTCTGGATATAAGCTATTTCCGCATCGATAACCTCAGCAAGGTTATGAGGAGGTGTGCTTGTAGCCATACCTACCGCGATTCCTTCGCTTCCGTTTATAAGGAAATTGGGGATCTTAACGGGAAGCACCGAAGGTTCCTTCTCGGTTTCATCGAAGTTAGGAAGAAAATCCACAACATCGAGATTCAGATCGCCAAGGAAGTTCTCCTGGGTGACCTTTGCAAGGCGCGCTTCAGTATAACGCATGGCAGCAGCGCCGTCGCCTTCTATATTTCCAAAGTTACCATGGCCGTCAACAAGAGGGATTGCCTTCTTGAAGTCCTGGGTCATGACAACAAGACAGTCGTAGATAGAGCTGTCGCCGTGCGGATGATATTTACCCATAGTATCTCCGACGATCCTGGCGCTCTTTCTGTAAGGCCTGTCGTATCTGATGCCGAGTTCGTGCATATCATATAAGGTTCTTCTCTGAACCGGCTTAAGTCCGTCTCTGATATCCGGAAGCGCACGAGCCACAATAACGCTCATAGCATAGTCAATGAAGGACTTCTGCATTACCTCGGAATATTCAGTTCTGATAATTCTGTCTTCCATTTATAATTTCCTCTAATACTTGAATCCCTATATATCAAGCTCTGCATCAGTTGCGTGCAGATGTATAAATTCTCTTCTGGGCGGAACATCAACTCCCATCAAAAGCTCAGTCATCTGGGATGCCATCTTGGCATCTTCTATCTCAACAAGTTTAAGAAGTCTTCTCTCGGGATCAAGCGTTGTCTCCCACAGCTGCTCAGGGTCCATTTCTCCAAGACCTTTATATCTCTGCAGAGTAAAGGTCTTGCCCTTGTGAGCATTTCTGTACTTGGCAAGAGCCACATCATCATAGAGGTACTCTTCCTTGCCCTTACTTGGGAGTGCTTTGTAAAGCGGAGGCATAGCAAGATATACATGCCCCTGATAAATCAGCTCCGGCATAAACCTGTAGAAAAGCGTAAGGAGCAGCGTTGATATATGCTCACCGTCCACGTCGGCATCCGCCATGATTATGATCTTGTCATAACGGAGCTTGTTTATATCAAAGTCATTTCCGTAGCCCTCAGAAAATCCGCATCCAAAGGCATTTATCATTGTCTTGATCTCTGCGTTTGCAAGTACTTTGTCTATACTTGCCTTCTCTACGTTCAGGATCTTACCTCTGATAGGAAGAATAGCCTGGTAGTTGCGATCCCTTGCCATCTTGGCGCTGCCACCTGCGGAATCTCCCTCTACGATGAAGATCTCACACTTGGAGGCATCCTTGCTGATACAGTTTGCAAGCTTACCGTTTGAATCAAAGGAATACTTCTGCTTGGTAAGCATGTTTGTCTTGGCCTTTTCCTCGGTCTTACGGATCTTGGCAGCCTTCTCGGCGCATCCTATGATCGACTTCAGGGTCTCAATGTTTCGGTCAAAGAACCTTGTAACCTCATCACCGGTTATCTTGGATACGACCTTGGCTGCATCCTGATTATCAAGCTTGGTCTTGGTCTGACCTTCGAATCTCGGATCAGGGTGCTTGATGGATACAACGGCTGTCATTCCGTTTCTAACATCCGTTCCCGTGAAGTTAACGTCCTTGTCCTTGAGGATACCAAGTTCCCTTGCATACTGATTAATGACATTGGTGAACATGGTTTTAAAGCCGGTCAGGTGTGTACCACCTTCGGCATTGTAGATGTTATTGCAAAAGCCCAGAACTTCCTCGTGGAATTCATTGACATACTGGAATGCGATCTCCACCTCTACGCCTTCACTCTCTCCGTTAAAAGAGATAACGTCGCATACAGGTTCCTTGGACTTATTCATGTCCTTGATAAAACCGGTAATTCCGTCAGGCTCGTGGAACTCGATATATTCCTCGACTCCGGGTCTCTTATCAACAAAAACTATTGTCAGATCGGGATTGAGATATGCCGTCTCATGAAGTCTTGACTTTATATCATCTTCCCTGAACCGCGTCTTTTCAAATATGGTATCATCCGGAAGAAAGCTGATGGTTGTACCGGTCTCCTTGGTCGTGCCAACTGCCGGTAAAAGGCCGTTATCCAGTTTGATCGTAGGAATGCCTCTCTCATAGGCATCCTCGTATATAAAGCCCTCTCTCTTGATTCTTACCTTCAGCCATGTTGAAAGCGCATTAACAACGGAGGAACCTACACCGTGTAAGCCTCCGCTGGTCTTATATGAATTATTATCAAATTTACCGCCCGCATGAAGCATTGTGAGAACAACACGCTCTGCAGTAAAGCCCTTGGCATGCATTCCTACAGGAATTCCACGGCCGTTGTCTTCTACGGTAGCACTGCCATCCGGCTCCAAAGTCACTGTTATTCTGGAACAATACCCTGCAAGATGCTCGTCGACTGCATTGTCAACAATCTCATATACAAGATGATTAAGTCCCCTGGTTGTAACGCTTCCGATATACATTCCGGGGCGCTTACGCACCGCCTCAAGTCCTTCAAGGACTGTAATACTGGAAGCTCCATAATCTTGCATAGTCATTAAAAATAACCCCTTTAATTCAAAAAATTACTCTTTTCATACGTGAAGCTTTTTACTTACGGTGACAGCAAGTGCACCCGGTCCTATGTGACATCCGACTGAAAGTGACAAAGGATCCATATGCATCTCATGTCCCGGGAAAGCTGCTTCTACTTCCTTTTTCCATTCATTCGCAGCTTCGAGATTATTGGTGTAAGCACCGGCAATTACAAAATCACCGGCTTCCATGCCACCGAATCTGTTCTCAATGTCTGCCTTAATGGCGTTTATCATGATACTCTTGCCCTGAGCTGTTGTTCTTGCCTTGGCAAATGCATCAAGTTTCTCGCCCTGTATCTGAAGCACCGGCTTAAGACGAAGAAGTGTTCCAAGTGCTGCGGCAGCAGGAGTTATCCTTCCGCCTTTTTTTAGATAGTAAAGAGTATCAAGCATAATATAAATGCTTGCATCGAGCTTGGTCTCTATCAGCTTGTCTTTTATCTGCTCAGCAGTGTATCCGGCTTCTGCCATTGCCTTGGCATCAAGGGCTGATTGTCTCTGAGTTACGGATATTCTCTGATTATCAATGACAAATACCT
>JAFSTR010000154.1 GCA_017445665.1 Butyrivibrio sp.
ATCTTCAGGTGAGGGACATTGATGCGCAGTATGGGAGCTTTACCAAATTTCCGGATCTGATCCTCATGGACGGCGGAAGAGGACAGGTCAACATCTGCCTTCAGGTGCTTGATGAGCTGGGAATCAGGATTCCTGTATGCGGAATGGTAAAGGATGACAATCACAGAACCAGAGGTCTTTATTTTAATAATGTGGAGCTTCCGATAGATACAAAGTCGGAAGGATTTAAGCTGATCACAAGAATCCAGGATGAGGCGCATCGCTTTGCGATTGAGTACCACAGGTCACTAAGGAGTAAAGCTCAGGTAAAGAGCTCACTGGATGATATTCCGGGTGTTGGACCTGCCAGAAGAAAAGCTCTGATGAGGCACTTTAAGTCTATTGAGGACATAAGAAATGCTGAAATACCGCAGCTGATGGAGATTCCCGAGATCCCTGAAAATACAGCGAAGCAGATTTATGACTTCTTCCATAAAGAGCAATCGGGGGAGGAATAATTTTTACAATTGCTGTGATTTTCATACTGTGTTATATTGTTTGTGGTATGGGCAAAAACGCTCATTTATAAGATGCAATTATAGGGGGGTATATAATGGCAAGTGTTAGTCTGAAAACCATCATTGAAAAAATGAAGCTTGAAAATCTTACACCTGAGCTTGATATCAAGAAGATCAGGATAAGTCAGCCTGATATCAACAGACCGGCTCTTCAGCTGGCAGGATATTTTGAGCACTTTGAGGCAACAAGACTTCAGGTAATTGGTTTTGTAGAATATACATATATGGAATCTCTTCCTGCGGAAAAGAAAGAGGAGATGTACAGAGAGTTCCTTTCTTTTGATATCCCGGGAGTTGTCTTCTGCAGGGAATTGACACCGGATCCTCTTTTCCTGAAGATCGCAATAGAGGAGAGAGTGCCTGTTCTTATGACCAAAAAGTCCACTTCAGCTTTTATGGCTGAGATCATAAGGTGGCTTAATGTTAAGCTGGCGCCATGCATTTCTATTCATGGTGTTCTGGTTGATATCTATGGTGTCGGAGTTCTTATTACAGGTGAGAGCGGAATCGGTAAGTCTGAGACTGCCATAGAGCTTATAAAGAGAGGACATCGTCTTGTATCGGATGATGTGGTAGAGCTCAGGAGGGTCAGTGAGGAGACACTGATCGGAACAGCGCCGGATATCACCAAGCATTTCATTGAGATGAGAGGTGTTGGTATTATTGATGTTAAGACTCTTTACGGTGTATCAAGCGTAAGAGAGACTCAGAATATCGACCTGGTCATCAAGCTTGAGGACTGGGACAAGGATAAAGAGTATGACCGCCTGGGACTTGAAGAGGAATACACAGAGTACCTTGGCAACAAGGTTGTATGCCATCGCATTCCGATTCGTCCCGGCAGAAACCTTGCAGTTATCTGTGAGTCGGCAGCTGTTAACCACAGACAGAAGGCAATGGGATATAACGCAGCGCAGGAACTTTATAACAGAGTCCAGAATTCTTTGGCCAGAAGACGCTCAGAGGATGACGACGACGACGAGTAATAAAGATGTTTAGCAGGACAAGGCTGAGAAAGAGAATAACGAAATAAACATAAAAGAGGAGAAATACAAAATGGCAAGATATGTATTCGGAGCAGACGTAGGAGGCACAACTGCGAAGATCGGACTACTTACAGAAACAGGTGAAAAACTTGATTTTTGGGAGA
Organism: Butyrivibrio sp.; assembly: GCA_017445665.1. Lineage (GTDB taxonomy): Bacteria > Bacillota > Clostridia > Lachnospirales > Lachnospiraceae > Butyrivibrio. Next base: position 1,708 of record JAFSTR010000154.1, read on the forward strand.
TCCCCACAAGAACAGAAAACGGCGGACAGTACATCCTTGAGGATGTTGCCAAGGCTATCAGAGCCAAGATGAATGAGAAGAATATAGACGATTCCGATGTTGTTGGTGCCGGAATCGGCGTTCCGGGTGCAGTTAACGTTGACGGCCTCTGCTATCAGGCAGTTAACCTTGGCTGGGAGAACTACAACGTTGTTAACGAGTTTCATTCTAAGTTGAAGCTCCCTGTAAAGGCTGGAAACGATGCTAATGTAGCAGCCCTCGGCGAAGCATGGAAGGGTGGCGGACAGGGCTATCCCAATATGCTCCTTGTAACTCTTGGAACAGGTGTTGGCGGCGGAATTATCAACGAAGGCAAGATTCTTACAGGAGCTAAGGGCTCAGGTGGAGAAATCGGACATATTCATCTTGTAGATGATGAAGTTGATGCCTGCGGATGCGGAAATCATGGCTGCTTTGAGCAGTATGCCAGCGCAACAGGTGCTGTAAGACTTGGAAAAAGAATTCTCGCTGCAACCACTGAGGACAGCGTTCTCAGAACAATGGACAACTTCCAGTGCAAGGATATTTTTGATGCAGCTAAAAACGGCGATGCAGTAGCAAAGCAGATTGCAGAGCGTTACGGTTACTTCCTGGGCAAGGGAATCGCTATTACTGCAAGCGTGGTAAACCCTGAGATCATCGTTATCGGCGGTGGTGTATCCAAGGCGGGCGAAATCTTATTTGATCTTTTGAAGCCAAGCTTTGAGAAATATGTATTCCCGGGTTGTAAAGATGCTAAGTTTGCTCTTGCAAAGCTGGGTAATGACGCCGGAGTTTATGGCGCAGCAAAGATGCTTCTTTACTGATAGGGCCGGGAGACAGACTTGAACAATGATGTTTATACTGCTTTAGGGCAGATAGTTTCAAAACAGGATATAATAATAAACGAGCTTATGAGCAGGCACACCACTTTCAGAACCGGTGGGCCTGCAAGCTTATTTATAAGACCAAGGACCACAGAGGAGATCAAGGGAGTTCTAAAGCTCCTTAAAAGATCCGAGGTGGATTTTTTTATACTTGGAAACGGAAGTAACCTCCTGGTATCCGACAAGGGGTACGATGGAGTAATTATATCTTTGGCGAATTTTGACGATATAAAGATAGAAGACGAAACGAAGGTGATTGCCCAGGCGGGAGCAATGAATTCCGCCATTGCTTCACTGGCAAGGGACAACTCACTTACAGGTTTTGAGTTTGCGGCCGGAATCCCCGGAACCATAGGCGGAGCCATGATCATGAACGCCGGAGCTTATGGCGGAGAGATGAAGGATATAACTGCGAAAGTTACAGTTTTATCTTCTGACGGAGAGGTAATTAAACTCGATGGTCAGGCCATGAAGTTTGGATATCGCACAAGTGCCATAAAAGGGAAAAAATTTGTTGTTTTGTCAGTGCTTTTGGAGCTTCAAAAGGGCAACAAGGATGAGATTGCCGGAAAGATGCAGGAACTGGCGCTTAAGAGA
>JAFSTR010000155.1 GCA_017445665.1 Butyrivibrio sp.
CACATTTTGAAAAGCAAAATGTGTCAATCTGTAACGTCCCCACTGACACAAATCTGTAACGTCCCCACTGACACACCAAACTTTTTATATTTTACTCAATCGTAAAGCTATAGTCTGAGAAGTCTGCCTTAAGGCTCGCCTTGTGTTCACCGTTTGTCCAGGTGAAGGTCATAACGCTTCCCTCAACCTTAACATCAAGCTTTGAATCAAATCCAAATGCAGGATTAGTGTTCCTGAATCTGAGGAGTTCAAGCTGCTTTTTAACAACATCCTTATTCATGGCGTCAGCAATCTGATCCATGGTAAGGTTTGTTCTGTTGATCTCCTTGTGTCCGCCGGCTCCGGCTCTCTTAACTGCCTCGTGGTCGTTCTTGCCTGCAAAGAGGTCAAGGTACCAAACCTGAGGTTTACCGGGCATGAACATCTGGATTGCTCTTGCAAAGAGCATCTTCTTATCATCATCTCCAAGAGCACTATAGTATGTTGCATTAACCTGATAATACATATTCTTGGCGCCGTGGAGATCTTTTACAAATCCGCCTCTGCCGACGATAGTGTCTATCATCTTCTGGATGTCTTCCTCAGCAAGGATTCCCTTGAGATCAAGAAGCGGAATGCCATCGTGGCAGCCAAGCATATTGACTACGCGAATCTTCTTGTCCTGGATCTCATCAGCCCACTTTTTAAGAACTGATCCGTCCTTATTCTCGATCGCATAGATAAGGAGTCCCGGAAGGAAGAAGTCATAGGTCATGTAGCCCTTGTCTGCAACGGTCTCATAGATCTTCTCGCTGTAGCTTGCATGGATCTCCGGAAGAAGAGATACTCCAAATTCATCAGCAAGCTCTTTTACCCTCTCAAGAACATCCCAGGTATCAGGCTCGTTTAAGAAATTCTTCTTGCCCGGTTCCTTGGGTGCATATGCAAAGGCATCAAGTCTTACGATCTTAGCGCCGTATCCCGAAAGAGCCTTAAGTGTATTTCTGTAGTGCTCCCAAACAAGATCCGACTTGATGTTGAGGTCCATCTGGCCAAGATAGCGTCTTCCGGACTCAAGGAGCTCTACTACTGCATCCTTATATTTCTCATATCCTGTAAAATCAATCTCAGAAGGCTTCTTGCCTTCATCAAGTGCTGTGCATACTCTCTCGGAAATCTTCTGAGCAGTCAGATACTGAATATCCATCTTCTCCATGAGATCTTGAGCATCCGGGCGCTTGTACTGTACCTCCTGATAGAAGGTATTCCAGTAAGGAACATCTTTTCCGTCAGGCATTCTCACCATAAGGATAGGAAGCCCCGGCTTTCTGAAGAACATGTCCTTAATATATTTCTCATCGGGCTGAATGTAGCCTTCAGGGGTCATCTCTCCGTAGCCCTCCCAGAATTTATTCCAGTTGATGAAGAAATCCTTGTATTTTGAATTCTCACCGTTCTTAAGAAGATCCTGGAACTGGGGTGAGAGAACCGATGCGTGATTTAAGATGAAATCAAGCTTAAGATCGATACCGAGCTCACCAAGCTTATCTATATCGGAAGCCTTAGCCATCTCCTCATTGATACTGTAGTCGATAACTGAAAATCCTCTGTCCAGATCTGTATTAAAAATGCTGGGCAGAATATAAAAAGACTGAAATACATCTTTAAACTCTTCTTTTGAAAGAACAGAAACGATATCCGCCATAGTTCCCCCCATACTGTCAGGGTAAGCATTCAGCATCGGACCATTATCTACATAATTTTTTTTCATAATATTTTTTACTCCACTTATAAAACAGAAAACAATCGTTTACAGCAACCTGTCAAAATGTTATTTCATCAGTTTCTGAAAATCATCAAAACTTAAAATTTCACCGGCCTTTGAAATAATGATCTTAGCCTTGTGAGCCTGCTTAACAAGTTTGGCCTGTTCAAGCTCAAGTACAAGCATTGTGAAGGGGCTGTCGAGCTTACCATCGCGGTTTCTGCTCCTTCTGTGCTCCAAAGTCTCAGCCGGAGTGCTGTTTAAAAGGATCGGAATATCAACTTGACTCATGTAGTCACTGTTTCCGTGAGTCCACTCTACTATAAGAACCTGCTTATCAGACATATCAACTTCATCGTACCAAAGAGATGCTTCATCGCGTCCCATTCTCTTGAGCCAGAGCTTATCGGCTCCGTCTTTGAAAGCTTTCATTATCTTATCAACTTCAGCAAAGTCTGTTTCATTTGGAGTTCCAAGATACTCATCAAGGCCCTTTGAACCTGCTTCAAAATAACTTCTGAACCATGTGTCAGTCTCCAGATGAGCCTTGTTTGCATCATCATCGGCCGCCTGCCACTCTCTTATCTTAGCCACGGTTTCTGCATTCATGACACCTGCGTCAACCATTCCTCTGATTCCTTCTTTTCTAAATGTATGAAGCCTTTCAGCATCATTGTACATTGGGATCCTGTGTGGATAATTGTCTCCGGACATTGTGTAGCTGCCTATTCCTGCGCTCTGAAGCATATATGACAGAAGTGATGCAATTTCAGATTTTCCTACTCCGGATCCTCCGCATACAGCAACAACGGCTCTTTTATAAGGATTAGCATTCATTTTTTCCGTAAGTTCTTTTATTAATAAAGGAAAGATCGTTCTTGCCTTGGCAATGTGGCTCTCTCCGATCTCAATCTTATCTCCCGGCATATCTCCGTGTGGAATATCCTCCGGAATACTTAACTTAGAAACAACTTCAGGTGCATTTTTAAGCTTATCATCAGTGCCACTAAAAACAGTCACTTTGTTATATTTTGTGTTCACGATTTTTATTTCTCCTCTTCAAAATTAAATTTTTGACAACTCGTATTATTGCATGTTATGTTGAAAAAAAAGACGGGGCGAAAAATTTCCCCTCGTGCTGTTGACAAAATACAATAACTTTTTTTGTTTGTAAAGAGCAAATTGAAAAAATGATCACAATCAAAGAAATCGCCAAACAACTAAATATGAGCACTACGACGGTCTCAAATGTTATTCACGGAAAAGCCGGCGAAGTCTCTGATGACACCAAGAAAAAGGTCGAGGAATTTTTAAAGAAAGTTGACTATGTTCCAAACATTAGCGCCAGAAACCTTGCGCAGAATGAATCGAAGATCATCGGTCTTGCACTTAAGGCCAGAGCCGATAAATACGAGAACCTGATCATGGACCCGTTCGTATCTGTTCTTATCGGTGGCGTGGAAGAGACCATTAGAAATGCCGGTTACTTCATGATGCTGTATATATCAAGTGACACCGATGAGATAATGCGTCATGTATCCACCTGGAACGTGGACGGTCTGATCCTCTTCGGAATGCTCAACGATGACGGTATAAGAGTCAGTGAGAAATATAAAAAGCCCATCGTCTGCATAGACACTTACAGTCTGGAGGGACTTAAGCACTTCACCAACGTAGGACTCGACGATGAACAAGGCACCTACGACATGATCAAATATCTCATCTCCCAGGGTCACAAAAAGATCGCATTCCTCTCGGATAACCAGAGCGGCGTCGATCTTGCAAGACTGAACGGCTACAAAAAAGCCCTGAAGGATGCGGGCATCAAGTACAAGAGCTCGAATTTCCTGCAGATAAGACCAAAAAGTGATGAGATTGACGAAAGTCTTTCAGAGATCTGTGACAGAGCCGGCGAGTTTACAGCAATCTTCTGCGTATCAGACCTGTATGCGGTAACTCTTATAAGCGCCCTCACAGACAGAGGCATAAATGTTCCCGAAGAAATCTCAGTTGTCGGATTCGACGACAATATGCTGGCTCAGCTCCACAGACCGGCACTTACCACAGTACATCAGGACGTCAAGGCCAAAGGTGTAACAGCTGCAGATACACTCCTTAAACAGCTGGCCGGACAGAAGACACCTAACCAGATAAAACTTCCGACACATCTTGTAATCCGTAATACTGTCAAAAATATCCTGTAAAAAGTTAAATACACGTTGTACATGTTGACCAACTTAAGCTTTAGCGCATAAGTTGGTCTTTTTTATGGTTTTTTATAATTTTTATAAACGTTTTATGATTTTTTCATTTTTTAGCGTAATCGTTTAAGCTCACTATCTGTGCCAACTTATGCGCAAAAGCATGCAAAGAGACGAATATTTTTATAGTAATTCTATTGAATTTTGTGCAGCTATGTGATATTTTGAATTTAGCGTACAACTTATGCGCAAAAGTAACCGCCTAAACTTTTGCATGTTATGGCAGATTGCACAAAAGGAGGAAAAGAAATGAAAAAGAAACTCATCTCAGCAGTTCTTTCAAGCGCAATGGTACTTTCACTTGCAGCTTGCGGAACCACAGGTACTACAAGTACCGATGCAACAACAGCACCTGCTGAAAACGCAGATGCTCAGACTCAGGAAGCAGCTCCCGCTGACACAGCAGCTACTGAAGCTCCTGCAGCTGAAGCTGAAGCTACAGGCGATCTCGGAGAAGTTCGTCTTCTTAACGGTAAGCCTGAGATCAACGATCAGATGCAGGCACTTGCTGCTAAGTACAACGAAGAGACAGGAAACACTCTTGTTGTAGAGACAATCGGTGGTGACACAAACGCTTCTGACGAACTTAAGAAAATGTATCAGGCTGACAACATGCCTGACATCTTCGTAATCGAAGCTAACCAGGCAGCTAACTGGGACGGCATGCTTGCTGATCTTTCCGGTGAGGAATGGACAAACAAGACAGGATTCGAGCTCACAAACGACACAATGGGCACAATCGGATTCCCTTACACAGTTGAGGCTACAGCTCTTGGTTACAACGCAGACCTTCTTAAGGCTGCAGGTGTAGATCCTGCTTCTCTTACAAGCCCTGATGCTTGGAAGGCAGCTTGCGAGACACTTGATTCCAAGAAGGACGAGCTCGGTATCACAGCAGTATTCGGATGGTGCGCAGAGCCAACAAACCTTGGATGGTCATCAGGCACACACGTATTCGGACAGTACCTTGATGCAGGTCTTAAGGCAGACGACACAACATACATCGATCTTCTTAACGACGGTGGTAAGATTGACGAAGCAAGAATGAAGAACTTCGCTGAGTTTATCGGCATGATGAATGAGTACTCAGATCCTGCTCTTCTTATCGACGGAACATATGACAATCAGGTTCAGGGATTCAAAGATGGCAAGTACGTATTCATCACACAGGGTAACTGGTGTGTAACATCTCCTGACGACGTAAGCTTCGAGTGCGGATTCGCTCCTTATGCATTTGAGGATGGAATCAACACAATCATCGCAGGACCACCTTCATACTGGGTAGCATACTCAAACGGTAACGTTGAGGGAGCAAAGGCATTCTTCAACTGGTGCGCAGGCGATTCAGCTCAGAACATCCTTGTAAACGATGCCGGTCTTGTATCTCCTTTCGATGATTGCCAGTACGAGGCAGTTAACCCATTCTACAAGAGCATGAACAGCTACATCACAGCAGGTAACTACTCAGGATGGCACACAATGCTCAAGAAGGACGGTCTTCAGAACCAGACATGTAACGTATTTGCTGATTACGCTAAGGGCAAGCTTGATGCTGACGGATTCGTTTCAACAATGGCTCAGGTAATCTCAAGCTACTACGCACAGTAATAAGTCTTTTAGCAGGGTATTTCAATTCTATAGGGTATATTGACGGGCAGGGAAGTCTACTACCCTGCCCGTTTATATAAAAATGAACTACTTATTTATTTCACAAGCCAGAAAGGGGGATTTTCTAATGGGTACATTTTCTACCGGCAGAAAGGTTGCATCTTTTGGTAGCCTTATCCTGGGACTTGTGCTTACGATCGCCGGACTTGGACTGTCCATTTCCGGAGCAGGCGACCTTATCTTAGGTACGTTGCCCATTAACGGAACACCGACACCTGTTATCTTCGGAAGAGGTGCAATGTTCGTAATTGGTATAGTCCTGTTCTTCGTAGGCCTATATCTGTTCCCTACACTCAAAAATCATCGCGCGATCGTAAACATCATTTTCCTGTTTCCACTGTTATTTGCCTTTGGCGTAACAGTAATCATTCCACTGTTCCTTGGTATCGGATATTCCTTCACAGACTGGAACGGAATCCAGATGCACAAGTTTGTGGGCTTTGGCAACTACGCAAGAATGTTCGGGCAGACAGCTTTCCTTTGGTCCATACTTCTTACATTCCTGTTCGTAGTATTTAACATGATCCTTGTTAATCTTGTTGCATTTCTGCTGGCTCTTTTATGCACATCCAGGATCAAAGGTCTTGGATTCTTCAGAGCAGCTTACTTCCTCCCGAACCTTATCGGAGGAATCGTACTGGGTTACATATGGCAGTTCATTTTCAGTAACGTTGTCACCAAGTTTACCGGTACATACTCAATGCTTTCGGACACAAAGACAGCATTTGTTGCTATCATCATCGTATACATCTGGCAGTACGCAGGTTATATAATGCTCATCTACATCACAGGTCTTAACACTATCCCCGGAGATGTACTTGAGGCATCTGCCATCGACGGAGCAAGTCCTCTGCAGACTCTTTTCAACATCAAGATCCCTATGATTGCTCCTACTATTACAATATGTACATTCCTTACTCTTACATCTGCCTTCAAGCAGTTCGATGTAAACCTTGCTCTTACAAACGGTAAGGGATCAGTTCAGTTCCTTGGCGAGTACATCGCAAACGGTACAGAGATGCTTGCACTTAACATCTACTCCACCGCGGTAATCAATAACGACTATGCCCTGGGCCAGGCCAAAGCCGTTTTGTTCTTCATTATCCTGGCAGCTGTATCTATCATGCAGGTACGTATATCTAATAAGAAGGAGGTGGAATTATAATGCATACAAAAGAAAAGTCCTCAACCATACTCATAAGACTTCTTATTGCAATAGTTATCGCTGCGTATGTACTGTTCCCGTTCCTGCTTCTTGTTATCAACTCGGGAAAAGAGACATCGAACATCACAGCTAATCCTGTAAGTCTTGCAGGAGCAAGCTTTGGACAGTTCAGGTTCAACATTCACGAAGTAATCAATGATCCCAACTTCTTATTCTGGAGATCCTTTGGATACTCAGCACTGATCACGGTTGTTTCTCTCGTACTCCTCTCATTATTCGGAGCGATGGCAGCCTGGGTTATCTGCAGAAACAAGACAGTTTGGTCAACAATTATTTACTTTACATTCATCGCATCAATGATCATCCCGTTCCAGGTAGTAATGCTTCCTCTTATCTCTACCTTCCGTGATGTGGGCAAGTTCATTGGAATACCTATGCTTCAGTCAGTTCCGGGTATTGTATTTGCTTACCTGGGATTTGGCGGAGCGATGACAGTATTCATCCTTAACGGCTTTATCAAGGGCGTTCCTTTCGACCTTGAGGAAGCAGCTTCAATCGATGGATGTACACCGGAGCAGACTTTCTTCCAGATAATTTTCCCTCTGCTCACACCGGTTATCACCACAGTTACAATCCTTAACGGTATGTGGATCTGGAATGACTACCTTCTTCCATCCATGATGCTTGGACAGAACGGCAAGGTAATGACTATTCCTATCGCCATCCAGAAGTTCGTTGGATCTTATGTAAAGCGTTGGGACAGAATCCTTCCCGCTGCACTGCTTGCTATCATCCCTATGATCATCATCTTCCTTATCGCACAGAAGCAGATCATGGAAGGAATGATAGAGGGTGCTGTAAAGGGCTGAGAACACTTGGTATTCTTTCATATATACATAACAAGCCCCGGCATTCATCCGAATGCCGGGGCTTTGATTTTATCTGATCATATTCGATCTTACTGAACAACTGTAGCCATTGCAGGAACTCTTACAAATGCAAGTGTGCCATGGCGTGTCATATTGACAACTACGTGGTCTTTTCTGACCTCAACAACAGGAAGCTGAACCCATGTGCCGTTCTGTGCCTGATAAACTGCAATGTTCTCTCCTGCCTGTACACCGCTTACAAAGAAGTTAACCTTAGCTGTGCTAAAGCCTGCGCCGGGTGAGCTGGTCTCAATGCAGCTTACAAGGCTTCCGCCAACCTTACCTGCCAGGGTATTGGCTGATGTAACAGTTCCGCCTGCAGGAGCTTTGATCGTGAAGGTTATGTTGCTGCGTCCGCCGTTGATCTCTATTTTGCCGCCCTGATAAGTAACGGTTCCGCCGAAGTTAACGTAATTGCCGCCGTCCGATGATGAAGATGCTCTTGGTGCAGATGATCTTCCACCGCCTCCGCCGCCATTTATAACAACGGTCTGTTTAGCTTTTACAGCCTGAATAAGCTCATCAATCTGCTTATCTCTTCTTTTAATTTCCTCTTGGAGCCTTTCAATTTCAGCTGTAGGACTTAAAGATCCCTCTTCTGTGGTAGTTGTATCTGCCGGTTCTGTAGCAAACACAGTTACGGAAGAAGAAATGATCATCACAGATGTAAGAGCCAAGGCAAGTATTCTTTTCATTTTAGCACCTCCACACTTCAATTCTACTTTTATATGTTTCTATGATGTGTAATATCATTCAGGTTCAGAGTAATCAACGAATCTGTCTATGGTCCCTCTCATATCACCCACAAGGCAGCCGACAACGATCACCTGTTTCGATGGGTCATCTCTGTTTTCTGTGGTCAACGTGATAATGAAATTATCAGGCTCTACCATATTTTCCCAGCCGGTCCTGATATTCTTGGTCATGGATCTGGAATCATAGATCTCATCCAGAAAAGCCTGACATCCACCGGCATAGGTAAAATCATACTGCGCAAGAAGCCTTGTGTTCTCCCTGCTGTAGGACGCAAACACATAATAGATCAGAACGTTCCCGTCTAAATATACATATATATAAGGATGCTCTTCAAAGTACTTCCTGTCCAAAAACTTCTGGACATCGGCAAACATGCTTCCATCCTCGGGAGAGGAGCCGTGGAGTACCTCATTGAAATCGCACATGTTCTTGAGATTTGCACACTCGGTATATATCGCCCCTTTTGGATCAGGCTCTTTTTCCGAATTATGAGTTCTGTAAAAAGAGTCATCTCCGTCAAGGCTCTGAACTATTGGATAATCAATAGCCGTACCCGGGATCCGTATGTATGCGAATATGTCCGGGTTCTTCCTTGCAAGCTCTGCCACATCCACATAGGAATCGCTGTTTTCTGCGCCATCCTGTGCTTTGTCTGTCTTGCCTGCGCATCCTGTAAGGAGGAAAAGAGCCATAAGAAAAACAAGCACTCTTTTAAGGGCATACTTATCTATATGAATATATCGGTTCTTTGCGCTCATTTATTTAGTCCAGATTTTCAATTTTCTTATAAAAAACATCAATTATCGTCTGATACAGATCATCCTCGTCGACAATAAACTCCTCATAGTCGCCTGTCTTCTGGGTTTTGCCCCTGATCATGCGAAGATCCTTGTCGTCAAAACTGAACTCTGTAAGATCCGGTGCCAAATAACTTACCTCATCCACAGTGATATCCGTCACCATCTTGTCTTTTATCATGGTAAAGAGATCTACCGCAGCATTGGGATCCTCCAGGCTCTTTTCTCTTGCCTTACGAATGAATGCATTGAGGTACTGCCTCTGCCTCTCAAGTCTTGTGTCATTCGATCCAAAAACTTTTACATTCCTTGTCTTTACATAGTGGAATGCCGATTCGCCCTCAAGATGGACCTCTGCACCTTCTTGCAGGGACTTATCCCATTTCGTAAGGTCCTCAAGTACCTTTACATCAACTCCGCCGACAGCATCGTTGATCTCAGGTATCGCACTCATGTTGATGGCCGCATAGCCGTGGATCGGGAGCTGGTAGAACATATTGGATACAGCCTTTACCTGATATTCACAGCTCTTTTCCATGCCATCACCAAATCCGTGCTGGACAGCGATCTGGCTGACTACAGTGTTCTGATACCTTCCGTACTCATCGTATATATCCACGTTGGCCATGGAATTTCTGTTGATGCCGATGATCTTGATGGTCTTGTCATCGGGATTAAGGACCAGCAGGAAAAGAGAATCCGCCTGTCCTCCGTCTGTGCCCTCAGCCACCGGAGTCACAATCTCGTCATTCTTATCGATACCCATGATAAGGAAAGTGGTTATATTCTCGTTGTAATCGTAAACAGCACCATCATATCTCACCCAGTCAGACTGCCACGCTGTTTCAGTGCTAACAGACTCCGTGGCCTCCTCCTGCACAAGCATAGGTGTGCTGGTTGCAGATTTGGAACTTAGATTTGATTTTCCAAAGATCCTCATGACCTCGAATCCTGCCATGACCACAACAAGCAGAGTCATGACACTTGCCCAGATGATGAGAAAAATCCTGCCTTTACCTTGCATATTTACGGCTCCTGATTGCCGGTACTGCCTTCAGCTGCAGAGCTGTCCGTTCCGGCTTCCTGTTCTCCTGTAGATGCATCCTCCTCAGTAAGACCCTCGCCATCCTCGGAAAGTGCTATATTCGGAAACATCGGATCCTCCATGGTCTCTGAGGAATCTCCAAAGCTGTCTATGTCCGCAATATCTGCCGGAAAAACTCTGGACTGCTTTGTTACGTTTCCGCTATAATCTGCGACTGCATAATAAACAACCGCTGTCTCTTTTTCCCTGTTAAGTACTACCTTCTCCACCACAATCCTGCTGGTGAGATCGCCGTCTTTGGCATCGTATGCATTTATTCCCACCTTGAGATTGTTATCCGTGGTCTGTGAATCATAGATGATGTCCGTGGCCGAGAACCTGAACTCCGGAGCTATACGGTCGCTCCTTCCGTAGGCCACCACTATGAGAAAAATCAGTACCCCACTCAATATGGAAAAAAATATTCCAAGAATATTTCCTCTCACTTATTCCTCCTTAGGCGCCTTAGTCCTTCCTTGTCACTCCCGCCAGATAGTTCAGCTCACTTAAGTCATCGTCATCCGGTTCAATTTCTTTTACCGGAGCAGGTCTCGGTTTGCCGGATGTCTCAGAATTATCCTCTCCGTATTTGCCGTAATACTTGCCGTAGTACTTGCCATAATACTTGCCATAGTAGCTTCCGTAATGGCCGTAATATCCCTTACCGGAAATATCTACCTTGTTGAGTACAACACCAAGCATCTTGGCTCCGGCCTTGTCGAGCTGGTCCTTGACTCTCTGCGCAAATCTGTAGCTGATGGAATTGCTCTCGATCACCATTATAGTGCCATCGCACTGCTTGGCTACAACTGCGGCATCGATAACGCTGCCCAGAGGCGGTGTATCTATGATCACATAGTCAAATACCTGTTTCATGTTCTCCAGGACTTTTCCAAAAATCCTTCCGCCCAGAAGCTCACTGGGATTCGGAGGTACGGGGCCTGCGAATACAACATAGAGATTCGGAGTATCGGTCTCGCAGATCACGCTGGAGAGCCTCTCTCTGCCGACCAGACAATGGGTTAGTCCGAGTCTTACGGAACCTGTGCGGTATCTTCCCACCAATACCGATTTACGCATGTCGGCGTCCACCAGCACAGTCTTTTTACCTGCTTCCGCAAAGGCTCTGGCCAGGGCCATTGCGACGGTGGTCTTACCTTCTCCGGGAGTACAGCTGGTAACAGAGATGACTCTGACGTTCTGTCCGCTGAATTCCACGTTGCTTCGGAGGGTCTTATAGGCTTCTTTTATCTGATAATTGTTTTCTGACTGACTAAAATGGAGTTTCGCGTTCTGCATATACCCTCCCCTTACTTCTTCGCCTTCTTTGCCTTTTTGGATTTCTTCTTGTCGGTTTCTTCTGTAGTAAGCGGAACAAGTGCCAGGGTGCTGAGTCCAAGATATCTCTCAACATCATCATTGCTCTTAATGGTGTCATCGAGCAGATACTCAAGGATTGCAAAGAATGCCACCATTACTGCTCCCAGAAATCCTGCGATGATGGTCCATCTCATAACGCTGGGGCCGGCCTTCTGGGTCGGGACATTGGCTGTCTCGGCGACATTGATGGCATCGATATCCATAACGTTGGTGATATGCTCACTGGCAACTTCTCTTATACAGTTCGCTATCTGCATCGCCATCAGCGGATCTTCATCCCTGGCGGTTATTGCAACTATACGCGTATCAGAAGGCGTATCAACCTTGAGGACTTTCGAGAGATCCTCATAGTCAATATCAACAAGATTCAGTCTCTGGATGACCTCCTCAAGCACATATCTGCTCTTGATGAGCTCAGCATAGTCCTGGGTGAGCTGTGTGGAAATCTGCACGTCGGAATATGTAACGGTCTGATTCTCTTCCTTATTAAGGATGTAGATCTTTGTGGTTGAGTCATAGACGGGATGTATGAGAAATTTGCTGATAAAAAGACCGGCAAGACCAAAGAATACTCCGGCGCTGATTATCAGAAAAGCCCTGCCCAAAAGTACCGCAAAGAGTTCCCCCAGATTGATTTCAATTATGTCGTCCCTATTCCCCATGGACACTCCTCTTAGATTAGTTCGTTTCTTATCACGTTAGCGGGATTTGTGAAAAAGAGCTTCTTCCCGTAATCTTCACCAAACTTTCTCTCTACGTAGTTCCTGCAGTCAAGAAGATGAGGCGCACGGCGCCCTGTATCGTGAGCATCGGATGCTATGAAATGCACCAGTTCCTCTTTCAGCAGCTTCTTAGTAAAATGTGATATTCCAAATCCGTACTTGCCCATTACGCTTGAGGCATTGACCTGAATAAAACATCCCATCTGTATAAGATCGCGGACTCTCGCGGGATGGGATACAATATCGCTGTAGCGCTCAACATGAGCTATTATCGGAATATAGCCTGCTGCCTGTACCCTTCCGGCCGCATTCTGTATCGCCTTGAAGGGGTTTGTCGGATGAAACTCCACCAGTACATAATCGCTGCCTGCAAGAGAACAGATTCTGCCGTCAATCAGCTCTTCCATGGTCTCATCGCTGTAGTAGATCTCATTCCCGGAAAAGAGCTTTGCCTTGATCCCGGCTTCTGTAGCAGCTTCCTGAAGTTTTTTCCTGTAAGCCACATTGTGTTCAGGACTTACATTGTGATGCATGGGTTTGTGATGCGGAGTCAGGATAATGTGTGTGATCCCGTTCTTGTCAGCAATCCTCAGCATTTCAAGGCTTGTAGCCAGATCCGGTGATCCGTCATCAACTCCCGGCATAATGTGACAATGTATATCAATGGTAGGTTGCAAATTATTCATATATGAACGAAAAGAATTTCCTCACCATAAATTGTTATAAAAACATACAAAATTACATAATAATTATACTACAGCAAATCGCGTGGTTTCAACATTCTGTGGTGATTTATAGAAATTTTATCAAGATATGGTATGATTATTTTTGTAACCAGACCAAGTAAGATAAAAAGGAGAAAAATGCTATGATACCTCAGGATCCGATTATACTTTTAAGCTATATAAACACGCAGCTGAGAGACAACTACGAAAGCCTTGATAAGCTCGCTGAGGGGCTTGAGCTCAGTGAGGAAGAGGTGAAGGAGGTTGTGGATAAGCTCGAGGGTGTTGGATATAGATATGATGAAGGGGCTAATCAGTTTAAGTGACCCACCGGCTCACACCTGAAATTTCACAGCCACTGCGCCCTGTCCGCCTTCAGTTGCAACTTCAAAGCCTGTGACTTCATTACTATTCTCTGAAGATATTTCAGAAAGCGCCTCGGTTTCAGAGCTCTCTTTTTCCAGACTGATCTCATAATCAATCGCTCTTGCAAGGGCCAGAAGACCTGCGCCAAAGACATAGTCCCCCTTCTCATGGGCTTTCTTTACATGCATTTCTATTGATCCAATAAGATGCTCCCTCGGGAATCCTGATAATACTCTCAGAGCATCGTCAAAATAAGGTTTCTCGATATCCCTGATGCAGTCAAAAAGGAACTCCTCCGCCACTTTGTTTGCAGGATAGCCAAGATTTTCATAGATCTTAACGCCATTTAGCACATAGATATCTTTTTTATATTTGTTGATATTGGCCATGCGTCCCGGATCGTCAATCCTGCCATCTTTGATTCCCTGGCATATAGCCAGGATCTCATTTTTGGTAAGCGCTTTATTATACATTGTTTTATTGTTACTTTCAGGATTTGTAAGAGCACGCATACGCTTTGCGCTGACTCTCTCAGGATCCTGCCCGTTATCCATTACACGGCACTTTTGTTCCCAGTTATATCTGAATTCATTCCAGTCTGTGGTCGCAAGTGTATAACCATCCTTGATAATCTGGCTTTTGAGCATTTCGAAAACAGTCGCGCAAATATAATCAGGATAGTTCTGATCATCGCTACACATTTCTTCAAGCGCTTCCTCAATAGCAGCGTTGCCGGTCCATTCCTGCTCATCACAGTTGCCGTCGATCATGTATACCATGCACTTGGTAAGATCCCTGTCAACGCAAAACCTTCTTACCAGTGGAAGCGGATAGTATCTTCCCTTGACTAACACCCATCTCCCGCTGTCGCTAACTTTGACCTGCCTTACTTTTTTACCTTTTCTGGTAACATAAGGATGAAATTTTTCTTCTGCAAGGAGCTTAAAGATATCCTTCTTTTCAAACTTCTCTCCCCAATAGGGCACAGCAGTCTTCATTTTAAATAATTTGATCGTATGCATGAATACGCCGTAGGTCGGAAGCCCAAGCAGTAATACTCCCCAGGGGCCCAGTTTTATTACTGCTATGATCATTGCTGCCGTCAAAAGACTCCAGCGTATATTCTTAGAAAATTTCCCGCTCCTGAAACAGCCTTTTAAATAGTTCCACATAAAAATCCACCACAATACGCAAATAAGGGAAACGCTTTAGAGAGCGCTTCCCTAAACAATTACATCTTATTTAGCAAGGATCATCATGATCTCGTTACTTCTCTGAACGAACTTGGTCATTGCTTCGCCCTCAAGAGGTGCATTCTGGATGCGGGCAAGATCATAGAGCTGTTCGCAAATAGTCTTTGTGTTCTCGCCATCTTCATGCTCCATCACATACTGAACAAGAGGATGATTAGCATTGAGGATAAGGGTCTGTCCCTCTGCTCCGAAGTCGCCCATTCCCATCCCGTTCATGGCATACATCTTCATCATCTCTGCCATACGACGGGACTCCTCGGAAACGGTAAGCATTGATGAAACCTTCTTATCCTTGAGCTTCTCAAGCTTAACGGTGAGCTTGTCGTTCTTAAGAGCTTTCTTGATCTTCTCTGAGAGCTCTTTTTCCTTCTCTTCAAGCTCAGCTGCTGCCTTCTTGCTGGTTCTTGACTTAAAGGTGTCTGTAAGGTCGGCATCGATCCTCTTAAAGCGGATGCCCTCGTTCTTGCGCTCAAGCTGTTCCATGAAAGGAACATCGATGTTGTGCTTCATGATGAAAGCTTCCATCTTCTGAGCCTTGAACATGTTGATGTACTGGCTCTGCTGCTGCTCGTCTGTTACGTAATAGATGGTGCGAGGCTCCTTGTCCTCTTCCTTGGCATCATCTGCCTTGGCAGCATCAGAAGTCTCAGCCTTGGCGCCACCGTCAACAACCTCAGCCTCAACCTTCTCGCCATTCTGATCAACCGCATTCTCATCTGCCTTCTTAGCTTCTTCCTCAGCCTCTTTGTTGATCTGAAGGGCCTCAGGTGTTGTAAGATACTTGCCATCCAGGTTCTTAAAGAGGATGTAGTCTGTCATCTTCTCGCAGAACTTGTCATCGCGAAGGCAGCCATACTTGATGAATGGGCTGATGTCGTCCCAGTACTTGTCATAGTTCTCTTTATCAGTCTTGCAAAGACCTGCAAGCTTCTCAGCAACCTTCTTGGAGATATACTCAGAGATCTTCTTAACAAATCCATCGTTCTGAAGCGCTGATCTTGATACATTAAGAGGAAGATCAGGACAATCGATAACGCCCTTAAGGAGCATCAGATACTCAGGAATTACTTCCTTGATGTTATCGGCGATGAATACCTGGTTGTTATAAAGTTTGATCGTTCCCTCGATGGACTCAAACTCCATGTTGATCTTAGGGAAGTACAGGATACCCTTTAAGTTGAAAGGATAGTCCATGTTGAGGTGGATCCAGAATAAAGGCTCCTTGTAGTCTCTGAAGACCTTTCTGTAGAACTCCTTGTACTCCTCATCTGTGCAATCCTTGGGAGTCTTGGTCCAAAGAGGATGGATATCATTTAAAAGCTCAGGTCGTCTCTTTATCTTGTACTGAAGTTCAGGCTCCTCTGTCTCGCCCTCCTTCTTCTCGGGATGAACCTCTTCGATCACTGTATCTGAATCAAGTTTCTCTGAAGCCTTGATAGTCTCTGTGCCCTCTTCATTCTCTTTTGACAGATAGATCTCATACGGCATGAATGAGCAGTATTTCTGGATAACTTCTCTTGCCTTGTACTCGTTGCAGAACTCAAGGCAGTCCTCAGACAGGTGCATTGTTACTGTTGTTCCGACCTCAGCCTTGGTGCCGTCTTCCATCTCAAAGTCAGATCCGCCGTCGCAGGTCCAGTGCACAGGTGTACCACCCTTGTAGGAAAGAGTATCGATATCTACTGAATCAGAAACCATGAAGGTTGAGTAAAAACCAAGTCCGAAGTGACCGATGATCTGGTCTGCATTGGCCTTGTCCTTGTACTTGTTGAGGAAGTCTGTGGCACCTGAAAATGCAACCTGGTTGATGTATTCCTCAACCTCCTCAGCTGTCATACCGATACCGTTATCTGTGATCTTGATAGTCTTGTCCTTGTCATTTAAAACAACATCTACACGAGGCTTAAAATCATCGGGAAGCTGGTATTCGCCCATCATATCCATCTTCTTGATCTTGGTGATGGCATCGCAGGCGTTGGAGATCACTTCTCTATAAAAGATATCGTGGTCTGAATAGAGCCATTTCTTGATGATTGGAAACATATTCTCGCTGTTGATTGATAAATTACCTTTTTTTGAAGCCATAATTCTCACTCCCTTTTCTATATATTGCATTCACCCGTCAGGGCAAAAAATGTACATCTATCACCGTACAGAAAATATTTTAGGTCGGCATGAGTCAAAAGTCAACAAAAATTTAGCACTCACCAAAGGTGAGTGCTAACAAATAATCTTTTTAAATTTACAACAATGTAAGCTTTATATTCTTGCCGATTATTTCATCTATATCGGAGATGGTTACAAAGCACTCAAATTCAGCTACGATCTCACGAAGCTGCCTCATTTCATAGTGGCTTATCACCACATATAAAGCCCTGTTCTCGCCTCCGATGTACCCTTCCGTCTTCCACTCCGTGCAGGTCCTTCCGAGCTCTTTGTATATCTTATCCTTGATAGCCTGTACATCGTCGTGGGTGAAGATAAGGCACCCTCTCTGGGCATCAAAGCCTTCCTCAACCCTTGTCATTACCACGGACACTATCACATATGTCAGTATGGAATACAGTCCCTGATTCCAGCCAAACACGAATCCGATTATAAGGTAGAGTACAACGTTAAAACCAAGTATCTGTCTGCCAACAGCAACATGTATCCTTGGAGATAAGATTGATGCCACGATCTCTGTTCCGTCAAGGCAGCCTCCGTATCTAAGGACCAGCCCCACCCCAACGCCGAGAATAAGTCCGCCGAAGGTGACTGCCAGAAGACTCTCATAGGTGATGTTTGGCTGGTTTTCAAAAAATGCAACAGCAACTGAGAACACAGTCATGGCAAAAATAGCTCTTATAACGAACATATGCCCTCTCTTTTTCCATCCGAAGATAAGAAAAGGTACATTGAGTATCCAGGTCAGGATACTGAGCCTAAATCCCGTAAAGGAAGAAATAAGCATCGAAACGCCCACGATTCCTCCATCGAATATCTTATTGGGTGCAAGAAATTCCTCGATGGAAAAAGCCGCAATACAGGCCCCTACTGCCACCATAAAAAAGTTAAAGACTTCACTCCAGGCTGTTTTTTTCTTCATGTCTTATGTTCACCTCAAACTTCATCATTTTGTGTGTTCAGCAACA
>JAFSTR010000156.1 GCA_017445665.1 Butyrivibrio sp.
CAGGTCAAGACTTGTAACCTTCTTTGAAGTGATAAGGCAGGCGGTGCCGGCATCAGAGGCTATGTATTCCAGCCTTGACTGAGGTACATCAGGATTTACAAAGTAGTAGCAGTTGCCGCTCCTCATTATTCCAAGAAATGCACAAAGGACCTCTTTTTCTCTTGGGTAGACCACTCCGATGTTGTAATTGTCCGTGGAATTCTTCTCAGGAGCATTGTCCTTTAAAAGCCCTATTATCTCATCTGCCACCACATCCGAGATCTCATCCAGCATCTTATATGTAAGACTTCCGCTTTCATCCGATACTGCCTTGTTCTCAGAATATTTTTCTACAGTTTCCTGAAATATGTCGATTATAGTCTTCATGTCATTCCTCTTTTAGTCAGTTATTTGCAGTTTTCTTCCAGCAAACGAATAAACTCATCAGAAAGCTCTAAAAAGCTTTCTTCCAAAATACTTGCTGCATCAAAGTGAAGGTACAGACTATAACAATCTTCCTCCTTCACTATAAAATTGCTCATTACCATGTGTTCATAGTCTCTTTTTGCTATCTCCTTAAAATACCCATCGGTCTTGACCGGAGGGAATATCTCCGATATAAGGAAAGGAGCCAGCTTTGGAGGCTCATCCAGGCCCCTGGCACTCTTCCAGAGTATGGGCGGCAGCAGGTAGCTATACTGCTCAGCCTGAAGATATCCATTCTGAAACTGCGTGGGAGTATCTGTTTTTCTGATGACAACCGGAATCGTCTCAATAAAACATCCAACAGAATTTTCAACTCCGGTAACAGGAACTCCTCTTCCAAAGGTCAGCATCTGCATGATAAGGGCGTCTTTACCAAGTACCTTTAAAAGAGCCTGTCCGTAAATGTAGATCATATAGCCCACGGCGGATATTCCAAGTTCCACACTCTTTTTATCAAAGCTCCTTGTCTGCTCTTTGCTGAAATGATAGGGTATTGATCTAAAATCCGGTGGCACATCATCATCATCATCTTTCTCTATCCCGGGAAGAGATGAAAACTCCGCATCCTTAAGGTAGTCTCCAAAGAAAGCAATTGCCTGCCCCATGCTGTTTTTACTGCTTATGTACTTAAGATATGCCGGGTAGCTGTCCACATTACCATCCAGATCTTTTTGTGAAAACTCCTGCATCAGAACATTCATACTTGTCCCGTCGACGCTGATATGATTTCCGGTTATCATGATAAAACTTGCTGCCTCACTGATCCTGAAGCAGGCCGCCTGCAGATCAATAACGTCCGGATTCTCTATGATCTCTGAAAGGATCCTGTTCTTTTCATTTTCGATGTATTCAAGTTGGGCCTTAGTGGGCTCGAACAGGTTTTCCTCGCCATCCCTCATATCCGACAGATCAAAAAATGCAGCCATCAGGTTTGCTTTTTCCTTTATCTTCTGCATTGGCATACTGCCTTCTTCTGTGATGATGGATGTCCTGATCGCGGGGTGCTTACTAATGATCAGATCACATCTGTCTCTGAAGGAAGCCTCGTCATAGGCCATCTCACAGATAAAGGTGCTTGTAACATACATTCCCCTCATCTTCTTTTCCGGGGTTATATCAGTTCCCCAGTAAGTCTGCGGACCGGTAGCAACAAAGGCAGGGCTTTCCTCTTCACCTTCATCTATGGACTCCCTCTTATCTTCCTTATGGATAACTTTGGCAAGATCTCCAAGGACAGGGTGAGCAAAGATATCCGAGATACTTACTCCATATCCCTTTTCCTTGAAAAGCCCTATCATTCGAAAGGCCATAAGTGACTCCAGGCCAATCTTAAATAGATTCACTGCCGGAGATATCTCTTTTTCCTTAAATACAGCAGAGACAACCTCGCATACAAGCCTCTCCTCTTCCGTTGAAGCAGTATCTGAATATGCACTTTCCGAATCAGAGAAAGGCATATAGATCCTCTCTGCAAGATTACCAAAATCAATCTTGCCTCTCTGATCAACAGGCAAGCTGTCAAGACGGATAAACCCAACAGGGATCATGTTTTCTGAGATACGGCCCGAAAGGAAGGATCTAAGAAGATCCGGATTCAGCTGCGTATCTGAGGTATAGTACAAAAGAAGCTGTTCATGTCCGCTTTCAGCTTTGCCTACCACAACAGCGCAGTCCCTGATATGCGGGTACTCACACATATTGTTTTCAATATCACCGGGCTCAATGCGAAGCCCGTGATACTTGATCATTCTATCTTTTCGGCCCAGAATACAGAGCTTTCCGTCTTTAGACAAAACGCCCTTATCCCCTGTGCCGTAGTAGACTTTTCCCTCCACTTTGATCTCTTTGAGCTCTGCATTGGTATAACCCGTCAGCTCACATGGACTTCTAAGGACTATCTCTCCGGGCTCTGATGCAGCACATACTCTTCCTTCATCATCTATGATCTTCAGATCAATTCCCGAAAGAATTTCCATATTAACAGCATCTTTACTTCTGACGTTTCCTACCGCCATAATATGGCGCTCCGTTGAGCCGTAACAATTTACTATAGTGGTATTTTTTTCTACGTTTTTAAGGATAATATCCCTTGCTTCAGGCTTGAGCCTCTCGCCGCCCACTATAAGGTTTCCGAGTTTCTTAAACTGCTCCCTGAAGGTTTCATCTCCCAGAAAATTCACCACCTGAGACGGAGTCATGAACACGTTGCTGTTTGGATACTCGGAAATAGCTCTGCCCACGGCCTTAATATCACTTACCTCACTGTCCGTAAGTACAATCATGGGTATTCCTGCAAAGGGAGCAAACAGAATTTCACAAACATAAGAACTGACAAAGGTAACACTTGTCTTTGCAATAACAGCGTCTGTCCTATTGCATGCTATGCCTGTCTTTATGACGTGACCAGGAAACTGCTCCAATGAAAAGAGCTTGGAACTCTGGCTGTGGATTACACCTTTTGGTGTTCCGGTAGAACCGGATGTATAGAGGATAACAGCTGCATCTGAAGGCTTTGCAAACAAAGCCTTAGCCTCCACTGGCAGCTCCTTTTTTATGATCCTCTCGTATTTTTCATCATCAAAGCTCAGCTTTATACTGATATCACTATGGATGAGATCTCTTCGTTTTTCAGGGATATCCCTGTTTATGGGTAATAAGACAGCGCCGGACTTAATGATGCCATAGATTGCCATCATCATCTTTTCCGAGCGCTCCATGAAAAGCTCCACCACTGATCCCGGGCCAATCCCTTCCTCAGCAAGAGCCTTAGCTATATGATCTGTTGTTTTATCGAATTCTGCAAAAGAAACTTTCCTGCCCTGACAAATAAGGGCCGTACCATCAAATTTCCCTTCAAGGGCATATGCTGCCTTCTGCAAAGTGTCTACATTATTGGTTCCCGGCATTTTCAGGCTCTCCTTATTTTTCCGCTGGATGTCTTTTCCAGGGGCGTATCCTGCAGCAAAATGCTGCGTATCTGCTTATAGCTTGGAAGTTTTTTGTTTAGAAGTTTTATATCACTTTCAACCTTTTCGGCATCAGCCTCAGATCCGCAGTAAACCTTTGCAACGATGGCATCGTCCTTCTGAAAAACAAGACATTCCTTTACCTCGGGGACCTTATAGATCATATTTTCAAGTTCCTCCGGGATAACATTCTCACCACTGGACAAAATGATCACATTCTTCTTTCTGCCTACGATGAACAGAAATCTATCCTCGTCAATGCGGCCGATATCTCCGGTGTACAATTTGCCGTCCCTTAAGATAGCCTGAGTCTGTTCAGGATCTTTATAGTAGCCGTCAAACACACACTGCCCCGAGATTACAATCTCTCCGCAGCCGTTTTCATCAGGGTTTTCAACAAAAACGTCCAGGCAGTCGATGATATGTCCAACAGACCCTTCCTTTGAAAAAATCTCACCGTCCTTTACCATTGATACCGATACAGGTCCGCAGGTCTCGGTCATGCCATAATCTGAAGTCACCTTTATATCATAGCTTTTAAACATTTCTCTGATCTTGTCGGGAAGAGGAGCTCCGGTGGCTCTTATGGCACTGAAATTACCTCCGATAAGTGCCCTTGCCTCTTCCTTGTCTTTTCCCGAAAGAACTTCGTACAAAAGCATCGCCTGAGCCGGTACCATGAACCCTATCCTGGGTCTGGCATATGCGTATTCCTTTAAAAGATGACGCAGCCCCGAGCTAAGATAGGCTGTTGTTCCCACCAGGAGCGTTCCTCTTAGATCCCCTATTCCGGCAATGTGGTATAAAGGAAGCGTTATCAGACAAGTGTTGTTCTCCATCTCAAGTCCACTCCAGACATACCTCTCCAGAGTAAAGTTCTCCTGCCTGATAAGAGCAGCCTTGTTCTTGCCGCCTGTGCCCGAAGTAAACATCATTACCACCTGCTGCTTGTTGCAGATGGGGTCACTTATCCACTCTTCATTCCCCCTTAAGACTTCTTCCAGCCCCCCGGCGGTCATATCCATAATCTCCGACATCTTATGCATTTTAAGATTCCCGGGAAGATCTTCTGACGACCACAGCTTAAGCGTATCATCGGCAATGCAGACCTGGGCGTCTGAAAACTTTATCCTCTCTATAAGCTCTTTTGTCTCAAGCTTTGGATCCATGGGCACAACGATAGCGTTACTGCATACCATTGTGAGAAAAGAAAGCACCCATTCATAGCTCCGATCTCCGATCAGAGCAATCGTCTTTTTGCGATATGAAAGCCCGTACAGAGCCGTTCCAAGTCCTGTTATATCTCTGAATAATTCATCATAGGTTATCCCTACGACCTTTCCCTTTTCCTCATCAAACCACTCAAATGCCTTCTTATCCGGCACTCTTAGGGCATTTTGGAAAAAGAAATATGAAAGGGTTTCATTTTCGCAGTTGGAAAGTTTCTTTTCAAAGATTTTCTTATTCATAAAGCCTTATGCTCCCAACCAAAGTTTTTCGTATTTGATGCATTCTCTGTAAAGATCCTCGGTAACGATATAGATGAGCCTTGGATTCATTTCAAACAACTTCCTTACGGCGTTATAGGATACCTTTAAAACAATCGCCGATTCAGATCTGACCTCAGCAGCGGATTCTGTTTTGCCATCTTTAAACAGAGCCGAATAAGTCAGGACTGCACCGTCCTTGCAGACCTTTATGGGATTTACCCAGCCATGTCCTGCAGTGGCTTTTATGACAACCTGTCCCGAAATCAGTATCGGCAGATAATCAATATCGGACTTCTCTTCGTAGATCCTGTCTCCCTCAAGGTAAGTTGCTATGGTTGAATGCTCTGCTACGCTTTCAAGCAGATCCCACTTGACAAATGCAAATATGCGATGTTTTTTAAGGAGCATTGTCTTCTTGAGTTCTTCACACTGACGGAGATTTGCAACGTACTCAAACTGCATCTTGTCGTAGGTTTCAAGCTGGCCTATAAGTGTGCTCTCATCACAGCAAAGAACCTGGTGCAGCACCTTCCGGAAGGTCTCTGCATAAAGCTCTACCGTTTCTCCTGAAAAAGCTGATGCATTATAACCGATAGCCAGCTGGGTACCTGCTTCTGCATTTCGTATATAGACAGCAAGATCCTCAGATAGATTATCGTAAATATTTATATCAAGTATCTTCATGCCCGGTATTTCTTTTGAACTGCTTGAAAATGCCTTGTTTCCTGCAAAATTGTGACAGTTAAGGACATGATCAAACAAAGGAGCCTTTCTTCCGATAGTTTCTTTTATCTGGTCAATGGATACGTGAGAATTGCTCATGGAGGAAATAAATTCCTTCTGAAGTAAGGAAAAGACCTCGGTGACCTTCATGTCATCATTAATCTTCATGCGCACCGGAATGACTTTTACAAATCCTCCGGGAATGGTCATGCTCTTGAACATGGCAACTTCTCTTCCTGATGTAATAGCTCCGAAGATCACGTCTTTCCTGCCTGTAAGACGATTCAGCATGATTCCCCACGCTGCCTGCAATATATTAAAGGTTGTGGTCTTATATTTTTTCTCACCTTCACTTAGTGCCTTATCAACATCCTCAGGAAGGTTTGACACATATACAGTCTCAATAAACTCCTTATCGCTGCTTACCTTGCCGGGAAGAGCGATGTCCTCAGTAGAGTCTT
Source organism: Butyrivibrio sp. (assembly GCA_017445665.1). Classification (GTDB taxonomy): domain Bacteria; phylum Bacillota; class Clostridia; order Lachnospirales; family Lachnospiraceae; genus Butyrivibrio. The sequence continues at coordinate 6,106 of JAFSTR010000156.1, forward strand.
TGAGATAATTCTTCCAGTACAAAAGCTCACTTTTCTTGTCAACACTGTTTTCAAATTCCGCAATACTCTTGTAATCCCCGGATGAAGTGTCCGGAATCGGTGTTTCAATCTTCAGCGCATAATCTATAAAGATA
>JAFSTR010000157.1 GCA_017445665.1 Butyrivibrio sp.
ACCAATGCACTTTCCCGGCGCATAATCTTCAAGGGATCCGCCTTGCCAGCCAAGCTTTTTAGCAGCTTTCTTGGTGATGAAGTTCTGCGGAAGCTCGCCATAGGTGTGGATGTAGAGGGCCACGTCGTCCTTGGTGGTGTAAGTACCGTCCTCGGGAAGTGTGGAGTCAGCAGTAGACGCGTCTGTGATTGATGTGGCTTGAGCTGCAGTCGTGGTCTGGTCCGGTGTGATTTTATCTATGGGCTCTTCCTGGGCTGCAGTATCTGTTGAGGCCAGCTCTGTTGCTGCTGGCGTTTGCTCTGCCACCTCTTCTTTGGTGGCTTCTGCCGCCGAAGCCTGCTCTGTTGCCTCGGCTTTGGTGTCTTCTGTTACTGACGCCTGCTCTGTTGCTGCTGCTGAAACCTCCGCAGTTGCACCTTGCACCGGCTGCTGCGGTGCTGATGGCTTCATTTGACAACCTGTGAACAGCATCAACAGAGTCATTATCAGGATTAAAGGCAGGATTCTTTGCCTGTTTCTCTTTTTTCTTATCAAATTCATGTTGGTTTCCTCAAAACATGTGAGTCAATCTGTAACGTCCCCGGTGACTCCGATGTCACATGTGTGTCAAACTGTAACGTCCCCGGTGACACACCCTGTGATCTGGTCGACGATAGCGTCGGCGCGACGAGAAAGCTCAAGGGCTGTTGTTTCATCTATGTCGCGGACCCAGGGATTCTTGCGGTCTAAAGAAGCAAACTCTCCGGAGACAACTCGCGTGCCAAATTCTCCATAGAAAGTTTCCGGTTCGTCCTTGGTTATACCGCCCCAGCCGGAAAAACGCTCGGGAGCTATGCTTTCGTCCATTGTGCAATTAAGGAACACAGTCCGGGCCTCTTCTCTCCAGGGCCTTCCAAGGAAAACAGAGCCCTTCTCGCAGCCGGAAGCACCGGAAATCCTGCAGTTTCTGAAAACAAATCCAAGATTATCCTTAAGTCCGCAAGCTGCTGTAATATAGCCATTTATGATGCGCTCTGATACGTCAATCTGGTCCTTGTCGACACCGGAAGCCCCGGCCGAAGCACCTTCCCCACTTTTGCCGCCAGCTGTTGTACCGGCGCTTCTTCCATACATCCTGTCATTGCAGGTGATCACACAGTCGTCAAACACCGCATCAGCGCCGCCAAAGATGAAATCCACATCGCCTGTGATCTCACAATTTCTGTAATATTGCTCGGTAAGGCGCCTCTCGGTCATCATACGGGGTCCCATGAAGCCGTTTGTCTGCCTTGCGCTCGCCGGAAGCGGTGCGCAGAACAGAGTATCCTGGCAGCCTGTCATCTTCACATTCTCAAACAGGCAGGTATCGGCATCCGCATAAACTGCCAGCGCCTGGCCCACAACTCTGCCGTCACCTGCAGAATTCTTAATAGTCATATTTCTGACAGTCACCTTTTTTCCGCCGAAGAACGCAGTATATGTTCTGAAAGTCCCACGCTTTGTGCCATCCGGCATGATCTCATTAGCGTAATCATCAAAATCAATGACCGTCTCATCAATCCCGGCGCCAATGATCGTTATATCTTTTTTCTCGCAAAAGATCTTTTCCCTGTATATACCTGCTCCAATTGTGAGCACAGCGCTCTCTTCATAGGGAACAGCATCGATTGCTTCCTGAATCACGGCGTAGTCTCCGCCGCTTTTTGCCACTTTTATTTCCAGCATATATTACCTCTTTATACCTGATTTCAAATGTACTTAACTCCGTCAAAGCTCCTTTCCTCGACGTTCTCAAGCTCCGGCTCGCCATCAGCTGCGCCGGATATCTCAACACCTCTCAGCACAAGCTCCCTGACATTCTTGGCATAAATGCTGCGTCCGGTCATCTCGTCGAAGTTGTCCATCATTACAGGCCTCTCTGGAATTCTCTCTTTTTCCGGGGCAAAAGACACTTTGATGTCCTCGAAACAGAGCTTGCCGATAGGGCTCTCCGGAAGCCCAACTGCGCAGAGCACGCAGGCTGAAACGCCGCTGCAGCTGATACTGCGTCCTGTAATACTGCCGATCACAGGCGTCATCTCGTCGACGATTGCAGGCGCCTGGTTCTGAACGTAGTCGCTGTGCCCATCCGGGTCACAGAAATAAAACATGTTTACGGTGAAAGGCATGTGAACGCCCTCCATCACTATATTTTCAAACAAAATGTCATCAAGTACGCTTCTCTCGCCGCGTCCGCGCCTTGTCTTGATACGAAGTCCCCTGTCGGTGCCGATAAACTCACACTGTGAAACCCTTACATCCCTTACGCCCCCGGCTGCCTCGGAACCTACAGTTACGCTTCCATGACCTCTTTCGAACTTGCAGTTGCGGATCTGTACATTTTCCGTCACCTTGTGATGCTTAAGCGCCATATAGTACTTGCCGCTCTTGATGGCCATGCAGTCATCGCCCACTGAGATCACGGTTCCAAGCACCCTTACGCCGCTGCAGCTCTCAGGATCAAGGCCATCAGTGTTGGGCGAGTCAGAAGGGTTGTGAATATAAAGATTCAGGAAAGCCAGATCATCACTGTAATACGGATGTACTGTCCAGCAAGGTGAATTCTGCACCGTCACGCCCTGAACCCTGACCTTTTTGCATCTGCAAAGGAACAAAGTCTTTGGCCTCCATGCAATCCTCTTAACCTTGGCATCCTTCCACCAGTCAGAGTTCTGCGCGTTTCCGTCAATTGTTCCGGGGCCGATGATATCCAGGTTCTGAGCATCAATGGCCGTAACCAGCGAAGCGAAATTATCAAGGGGATTACCCTCCCAGGTGCCCAGATTGTACTCATCCTTCTCATCTGTTGACATTGTCATGCCCGGAAGCACGGGGTATTTCGCCCTGTCAGTCTCTCCAAGCAGCACTGCGCCTTCATCCAGCCAGAATGTCATGTCAGACTTAAGAAAAATCGGGGTTGTCAGGTACTTACCTGCGGGCAGATACACTGTACCGCCTGCAGGGCACGCACAGATTGCAGCCTGAATAGCCGCAGTATCGCTTGCCGCGCCGTCTCCTGTTGCTCCGAACTTTTTGACATTTAAGAGAACTGACTCGTGACCTGTCACAAACTCTTTTTCCACAAGCACTCCATCCATGTCCACGCCGATTGTGTATTTCTTATCAGGTAAAAGACCCATCACCGAAACCACGTTTCTGTCGGTCCTGAGTCTCTCCCTGCCATCTATGTATACTCCAAACTCAGTCTTCTGCCTGAAAGCAGCCTCAGACTCAAGCTCAATCGTCACGCTCCTGTTAAAAACTTCAACAATCTTAAAATCCATGAAAACCTCCAATAAAAAAATGCTAATGTCATACTATTCATAGCCAAGACTCGAAAATGCAAGCATTTCCGAGTTGGCGGATATCCGCCAAATATAAATATTTAAAAATTCATCTATTTGAGTAAACTCAATATCTGAATTTTTAAATATTTATGCTTGGCTCTGAATAGTACCATATTAGCACATTTCTTATCCAAATCCCCGTCAAATCATGAAGTAAAAATGGCACATCAGCTCAGTTTCCCATGATCCAGTCATCGATCACTTCCGCCGTCTCATCAAGCTGCTCATCCGCCGTGATCTCCGGCTCTCCGTCGCCATCCTGGATCCCGTAGTTTCCAAAGTATGAGTGGATCCCGCCCTGTATCACATATTCAGTAGCATCCGCCGGCCATTTTTCTTTTGCCGCAACGTAGTTATCCATCTTAATGACCTTGTCGTTGCTTCCAAGGATTGAAAGGAGCCTGAGGTCAGTATCTGCCAAAGATTCAAGTGGATATGACGCGCAAAGAATGATCCCTTTATAGCTTGCTCCGGAATGATCCCCTGACTCCGTCCCGGGGGTCCAATTTTCTTTCAAGTACTTGGCTGCTGCGACGCCGCCCAGGGAGTGACCTGCGAGGTACCAGTCGAGGTTTTCTACGCTCTGGGGCTCCTCGGGCCTGACTGCCTTGAGCTGATCCACAGCATTTATACTGAGCAGAGCCACATTATCAGCCATTTTGGGCAAAAGACATATGTACCCCCTCTCAGCAAGTCGATACATAAGGCCGCTGTAGGCTGTGTACTCCACCTTGGCTCCGGGATAAAAAACTATGACCGCCCGGTAATCCTGATCCTGGGGCAAAAACACCATTCCCTCAGGAGCTTCAAAGGTGTGAACTTCATCAGAGAGTTCTTTTGCCAGATCGGCGATAGCCGCATCATCCGCAGCATAATAATTGCCGGTGTATATCTTGAAAGCCGCAAATCCGCCAGCAATCAAAAGCACCAGCAATATCAGTAATCCAATTATTATCTTCTTAAATAAGCCTTTATTCTTCAACAAGTTTCACCCAATCATACCTTCAGTGATCTGTCCATGATCTTTATAAGCTCAAGCGCGCTGACAAAGTCTGTTTTTTCGTTCTTTTCCTGGTGGATCACATGCCCCTGCCAGGTAGCATCCTGTCTGTAGACAACCTGAATAATGAAGGTCCCGAGTTTGCCCTTCTTGTTCTGCACATTGCGAACACCGTTGGCTTCTGAGATCACCTCGATAGGAAGCTTTTCAGCATGGTTTTTCTTCCTGTATCCGACGTCGTCTCTGGTGCCCTTTTTGAAAACACGGGGCGCAAGGCCGCGCTGAGGGAAGTCCCACTCGTCAAAGAGATCTTCAAGCTTCATCATAAAATCAGACATCCCGTCAAAAGTAATCGGGGCATCCGCATACTGATGATATATAAGCCCCTGATAATCCGCATTCTCATTGCTCTCAATGCAGGCACATATCAGGTTTCTGGCAAAAAGCATCTGCTTTGTCTCACTCATATCTGTTTTCTCTTGTCCTCTTCTGTGTAATTCGACGATCATAGCTATTATAACCTTTTTTAGCCCTCAAAGGAACAGATTCCTTGTCTCTTTAAAGAAATGGGGCCGCATGATCTGACTCACACGGCCCCTTGCGATAAGAGAAAACCCCTAGCTAAAAGTGCCAGTTGCTTCTTTTACTATTAAGTCAGCTCCTGTTTTCTTCTTCATCGTCTTTCTTCTTTGTAAACATAAGAGCTGTGACAATGGCTGCTGCTATAAGAACAGCTACTATCCTTCCTGTCTGATTAGTATCATCTTCTGTTCTTCCTCTTCTTGCTCCGAGAACTGCTGCGCCATCAGGAGTTCTTGTCTCTCCAAGAACCGCTGCAGGTGCCGGTACAGGAGCAGGAGTCGGTGCTGTAGGTGTAGGATTGTCGGTAATTGTTGTTCCGCCTCCAGGTGTCGGATCTCCACCGCCGCCCGGTGTAGGAGGTGTAGGAGCGCTTGTTACTGTGAGCTTACCGTATGTATAATGTACATCGTAGTTCTCTTTAAGTGTAGGATCTGTGCCGTCTATTCCAACTGCCACGAACAGGTTGTCACTCTCACCTACTGCCGTCTGTGAACCTGTGAAGTCGTATCTTACGGTGTCACCTACGCCCCAGTTCTTGTCTGCTGTTACGGTTGTGTTTGTAAGCGGATTTCCGTCGTAAACCTTGCTTGCACTGCCGGATGTCAGGTTGATGACCATCTTATTGATCGTCAGTGTTCCTTCTCGTTTCTCAACCAGTTCGAACTGATCGGTCACGTCGTGTTCTCCGTCAGAGACCTTCATCTCGCCTATGATCGTAAGCGGATAGGTTCCGGCATTCCTTGCGTTGGTAGGAACGCTCAGTCCTGTAACTATGTAAGTTACGCCGTTGATGGTTACTTCCGACTTTCCTTCTCCGTCTGCTGCATCTGCCTTAAGTCCTCTGACTACTGATCTAAATGCGTCTGCAACTTTACCGAAAGCATCTGCAAGCATACCCTGTGTCGGACCTTCTCCGATGAGATCATATCCAAAGCCGTTGTAGTATTCACCTGTATAATCTCTTTCGGTATCATGTGTTATCGCTATGATCTTGAACTTCTGACCGGGATCGAGTTTCTCGATGGTCAGGAATCCGTCTGTGATAGCAAATGTTACTTCAAAGTTCTTATTAGTATTTTTGAACTTCTCGTCTTTATCCAGCCCCATATTGTAGGTGCCGGGTATCTTGCCCTTAGCAACTGCTTCGCCGGTAAAAGACATATCGCTTTCTTTGTAAAGCTCGTTAGAGATATCTGTTACCTTGTATCCCTCTACTGTCTGCTCGTAGCCATTGTATTTGGTAGTCTTATTGTTACCTACGATCGTTACAGTTACCTTGGCAGGTATGATCCTGATGAATCCGGGTGTGTACTCGATGTCGAGCTCATCTGTTACATCTTCGCCAAGTGCGTTGAGTATTACCAGTTCATCACAGTTTGCAGGGACATCAGCCTCAGTTACATCTGTTGCTGTTGCATTAGAAGCTGCTGTGAATGTATATCCCTTAGGAAGTCCTTCAACAGTTACTTCTGCGCCGTGTTCCTTGCCGTCGTATTCAACATTCTCGCCTACTGTCTTTACAAGGATCTTGCCTGCGAACTCTTTTACTTCAAGGGTTCCGATATGCTCTTCAAGTGTGTAGTTGCTCTCTTTAGCTGTTCCGTCCCAAACCAGCTCATAAGTGTTATCTACCTTTCCTACGTTGGTGATGGTTCCTGTTACTGTAAAGGTTATTGTCTCGCCGTTTACGAGGCCGTCATAATCTCCATCTGCAGTAAGAGGATCTCCGTCATAGGTCTTTTCTGCGCTATCAGTTGTTATTATAAGCGTAGCAGGTGTTATCTCAAGGTATCCGTTTTCGAATGTAATATTAAGCTTTGATGTTACATCTGTTCCCTGAGCATTTACGATAACCAGATGGTCTGCCTTTGCAGTGATCTTGCCATCAGTTACATCAGTTGCTTCAGCATCCGATGTTGCTGTCTGTACTCTGTAGCCTGCAGGAAGTGTTGATACATTTACTGTTGCACCATGTGGCTTACCATCGTATGTGAATGATCCGCCGGTAGTTGTAACTACGATCTTATTCTGGGAATCTGTTACTGTAAGTTTTCCTACCACAACAGATTTGATCTCGTAGTTGCTTGCCTTCGCTGTCTTATCCCATAACAAGCGATATGTATTATCACTTGTTCCTGCTTCTGTCTGACTTCCCGTTGTCTCAAAGGTTACTGTCTCTCCATTTACAAGACCACTGATTGTTCCTTCAGCTGTAAGAGGTGTTCCGTCGTATACCTTTGATGCAGTCGGTGTTTCAATTGTTACAGGAGCGGGTGTTATTGAAATGCTTCCATTTTCATATTTGATATTGAGATCGCCTGTTACGTCGTCACCGTTTGCGTTTCTGATCACCAGCTGATCTGCTGTTGCAAATACAGGGCTCTCTGTTACGTCTTTTGCCTTTGCAGAAGAAGCAGCTGTCTCTACTGTGTATCCTGTAGGAACACCTTCATATGTTACTTCTGCGCCGTGTTCCTTACCGTCGTATACATATGTTCCGCCAACTGTCTTAACTGTGATTTCTGCCTTGTTCTCAAATACCTGAAGCGTTCCAACTGTTTCAGCTACTGTGTAATCGCCCTCTACTGCACTCTTGTCAAATGTCAGGCTGTAGCTGTTATCTTTTTTACCTTCGTGAGGATATGTAACTGATCCTGTAGTTATGAAGGTTGCTGTCTCACCGTTTACAAATCCGCTTATGGTTCCTTCTGCTGTGAGAGGTGTTCCATCGTAGATCTTTGTCTCAGTTGGTGTATTAACTGTGAGTGTTGCAGGTGTTATTGTAA
>JAFSTR010000158.1 GCA_017445665.1 Butyrivibrio sp.
AAGTTCATTCCTATGGTTCATGCCGGATGGCTTCGTTACCTCATGGGAGTAGATGATAATGGTCAGACCTTTGAGCCTAGCCCGGATCCACTTCTTGAGAAGGCTCAGGGCTTCGTACAAGACATTAAGCTTGGTGAGACAGATGAGGCCAAGGTTAAGGCGGCAGTTCTTCCACTTCTCAAGGATGCTACTATCTTTGGAGTTGATCTCGAAGAAGTTGGTCTGTCAGACAGAGTGGTTGGTTACTTCATGGAACTTCTTGCAGGAACTGGCGCTATCAGAAAGACACTGGAGAAGTATCTGTAATAGAAAATGTGTGTTGCGTAAACATCATACGATATTTCAATACTGTGCAAACATTTGAAAAGCTCTGCATCACCCGATGCAGAGCTTTTCTATAGGAGTATGTAAACTTGGAATAGAAATCAATTCAAAATATTGGATAACAATTAATCACTACACCATAATATAGTATCATGAATGTGGTCTTTCAAATCTTAAAAAACTATTAAATAATCACTCGTAGAGGTTTTTGACGGATTGGCGTTCGGCAACGCGGATGGGTTGACGTTCGTCGGCTACGAGGATGCACTTGTCGGTTATCATTTTGAAAAGGTATTCACTGGCTTTGCGAGCCTTCCACTCGAAGTCCTGGGCAACTGATGTGAGCTTGGGTGACATGAATTCACAGTCAGGAAGGTTATCAAAACCTATGACTGACATGTCGTAGGGAACGCGAAGTCCGCACTGTTTGAGACCTTCAATTACGCCAAAGGCAACGATGTCTGACATACATGCGATGGCGGTGTAGTCGCCTCCACCAAAAGCTATGTCTTGCCCAATCTGCACTGCACTGTGGTATGTGGATTCTGTGTAATAAATGTTTCCGTTTTTGAATGGGATGCCGGCTTCCCTGCAGGCATCTGTGAAGCCTTTGTAGCGCTCTCTGATAACACCCTCTGAGGCGATATCAGGAGATACAAGGGCAAGCTTGGTGTGACCCTTTCCGATGAGGTATCTGGCAGACAGATAACCTCCGCGGTAGTCTTCGATTCCAATGTTTACGATTTCTTCACCAGGAGCATAGGTATCCAGGAAAACTATAGGGATATCTATAAGGCTCCTGATCTCAGGCACCTCGTCTTTATATATACCAAGGAAAAAAGCTCCATCTACATTCCAGGAGGATAGAAGAGGAACAATCTCTCTTGGATCACCTACGCATCTGAGCATCAGGTAATAGTCATTAGCTCTGATGTAACGTTCCAGAGCTGCAATGATATGCGCATTGTATGGATTGGCAAAAAAGTCCTCATCCTTCCCAAGGTATGGGACAACCAGTCCGATGAGGCGACTCTCTTTTTTGACAAGAGATCTTGCCATAACGTTAGGCTTATAACCTGTCTCTTTTATGATGCTCTCAATCTTGGCCTTGGTCTCGTCAGAAACCTTGGACAGTTTGCCGTTTAATACATTGGAAACTGTTGCGGTACTGACGCCGGCCCTCTGTGCTATCTCTCTAATATTCACTGTGTTCACTCCTACTTGGTAAAGCGGTTAACTTAAGGATTACTATACATTTGCGCAAGTCTTAATGTCAAGTGGTTATCTGTTTACCATGTCAACTATCAAATTGTCCTAAAAAATTGTGTGCATTATATCTCTTTGAACTCCCCTATTTATCTAAAAAATGGAAAATGTTTCTGAACGGTTGACCGTATCATCCTGACCCATTATAGTCTTGGTAAACCGATTAACGTAAACATGTTCAAAGGAGGATTACAAAAATGAAATTGAAGAAAATTGGAGCCTTAGCAATGACTGCCATGCTGGGTGCATCTGTACTTACAGGCTGCGGTGGGGAGAACGCAGGATCTGCCAGTGCAGCACAGGGAACTGATTCCAAGACAACTACAACAGCTACTGATACAGCAGCAACTCAGACAGAGACTCAGAAGGTAGAGCTCAAGATCTGGGTTCCTGAAGAGGAAGTAGATATTACAGATGAGATGGTAAAGAAGTTCGACGCTGCACATGATGAATTTGATATTACTTATGAAATTGCAGTTGTTGGTATCGACGAGGCGCCACAGGCACTTGAGACAGACGCTGATACAGCAGCTGATATCTTCTATACACCATCAGGCGGAGTTGGCGATCTTGCAGGCAAGGGACTTCTTCTTCCTATCACCAAGGATTTCGATACTCTTGTAGCAGACCTTCCAGAAAGTGCTATCAATGCAGTAACAATCGATGGACTTACATATGCTGTTCCTTTCTCGCCTAATACATTCTTTATGTATTACAACACAGATCTTTTCACAGCAGATGAGGTTAAGAGCCTTGACACAATGCTTGCTAAGGATCTTGGAGATGGAATGTGGAACTTCAGTACACAGCTTACAAACTCATGGTATTCAGAGATGTTCTTCCTTGGAAATGGCTGCACACTTTTTGGAGCAGATGGAACTGATGAGAAGGATTGTACATTTAACAATGCAAACGGACTTGCATCTGGTCAGTACATGATCGACCTTGCAGCTAATCCTAAGTATCTTGAGGATGCAGACGGTGTAGGCGGAAATGCTTTCAAGGAAGGAAAGCTCGGCGCTGTAACAAGCGGAGCATGGAGCGCACCTGAGTTCAGAGAAGCTCTTGGCGACAAGGTTGCTGCAGTAGCTCTTCCAGTTGCTAACATCGGAGGAAAAGACGTACAGCTTTCAAACTTCGTTGATTTCAAGACAATCACAGTTAAGTCAAATACACAGTATCCACTCTGCGCTCAGCAGCTTGCAGTTTACATGGCTAGCCCAGAGAGCTGCCTTACAAGATACAACAAGCAGGGCGATGTTCCTGTACTTAAGTCTCTTTCAGAGAGTGCTGAGATCGCAAATGATATCGTAGCCAGCGCACTTAACGACCAGGCTGCAAACGCAACAAACCAGCCAAGTATTCCTAAGATGGGTGACTACTGGGATCCTATGAAGGCTTTTGGAACAAGCGTATACAACGGAGAGGTTTCATCAGCTAACCTTCAGAGCCAGCTCGATGCACTTGCAGATAGCATCACAAG
>JAFSTR010000159.1 GCA_017445665.1 Butyrivibrio sp.
AAGTAACTTCGCTTTTTAATTCCGCTACTCTTGTGTAATAAAACTTTATGTTGTTGGCTTCATCTTTTTCTGAAACACCCTTTAGTGCCATCGCCACATCAAGAGTTGCATCATCTTCCGTAAAAGAAATACCGGTCCCGGCCACTTTCTCTTTTCCCACTTCGGGATCTATGATGACAATCTTGTCATACCCCTCTCGAGGCTTAAAAAACTCAACTTCTATATTCCCTGATTCAGTCAAAGAGCTGTGATTGGCATATAATGAATCGAGCTTAAAGTCCAGGCACACAGCGCCTGTATCGTTTTCCGAAATGCAGACGGCACTCTCGATAATATCAAGGTCGGTCTTCACTGCATTATCAAGATAAAAACCCTCTTCTCTGCTGTCAATGTATATCAAAAGCTCATGATCCATGTACCTGTCTTCAAGAACGATATCATCCGAGCCGACACTCTTTGAAAGCGGGATAATAAGCTTTCCGGACTGGTTATCCGATACCTCTTTATCCACAAGAAGCTTGAAATACTCTTCGCTCTCTCCACGGTCAATTGTTGTCCCGGCAGCATCAGTTATCATGATGTGCTTGGTGGCTGCTCTGTGAAGTATAAGCGTTATGCTGATAGCCGAGAAAATTAAAGACTTTATAAGAAATTTTTTCATATCAGCAGCTGTCATTGTGTAGTTCCATTTCTCTTCGGTGGCTTAGGTCCCATGAACTGATAAAAGTAAGTCTTTATCATACCGTTATATATTTTCCTGTTCTTGGTTGCCTTTAGTCCTAAATATTTCTCTGCCTGCTCAAAGCCTGTTATCAGATACATTGACCAGGCATCAAGCTCCTTATAGCGCTGTCCTATTGTCTTATAGAGCTTTGGGAGCTCATTTTGTTCACCGATTCTCTCTCCGTAAGGAGGGTTTGTTATTATAAATCCGTATTTCTTCCTGTGGCTGAGATCCGCTATATCTCTGGCCTGGAAATGGATCATGTGGTCCACGCCGGCCTTCTTGGCGTTGATCCTGGCTATCTCCACCATCTCCGGATCAAGGTCATATCCCTGTATATCGGTATCAACATCTGTTATGATCTCATCTTTTGCCTCATCCCTGACATCCTGCCAGTTAGAGGGAGTAATGATATGTGTCCAGCTCTCGGAAGTGAAATTCCTGTTCATGCCAGGCGCAATATTTGCAGCCATCATGGCAGCTTCAATCGGGATTGTTCCGCTTCCGCAGAAAGGATCCACAAGAATCCTGTCGCCACGCCACGGTGTCAGCATAATGAGGGCTGCTGCCAGATTCTCCGCAATTGGAGCCTTGGATTCAAGCTTTCTGTAGCCTCTCTTGTGAAGGGAATCTCCGGTAGTGTCCAGCGCCACAGTAACTTCATCCTTCATCAGAAAGACTCTTATGGGATAGCTCTCCGCATCCTCCTTGAACCAGTCGGTGCGATAGCTTTGCTTCATTCTCTCCACAATGGCTTTTTTAACAATTGACTGGATATCTGATGGGGAAAAGAGCTTGCTCTTTACGCTGGATGCCTTTTTTACCCAGAACTTTCCTCTCTCGGGAATGAACTCTTCCCAGGGAAGACTCTTTACACCCTGATACAGATCCTCAAAAGTTTCAGCGTGAAAACTTCCCACCTTGATAAGGATCCTCTCAGCAGTTCTCAGGCAAATATTGGCACGACAGACAGCGTCCGCATCCCCGGCAAAGGTAATGCGTCCGTCCACAGACTCTGTGATGTCATACCCCAGATCGATTATTTCTTTTTTTAACACAGCTTCCAGGCCAAAATGGCATGGAGCTATCAACTCGAATTTCATCATAATAAAAGATTATAGCACAAGGACTACAAGTTCTCTACGAAACAATTTCTCCATAAACGCAAAGCAAGGTGCCATTTCTGGCACCCCGCTTCTACCGTAATTATGAAAGGAAATATTGAAGCCTTTATCTGGTTATTCCAATAATTGCGAGCAATTTTGCAAAGATACCTGTTTTTATAGCTGCCACAACTACTGCAATAATAATTATAACTGCCCCTGCAATTGGAAGAACAGGAAGCTGACTTTGTGGTTTATCACTTGTTGGTGCCGCCTCGTCTTCAATTGCTTTTGTTTCCTGCTGCTCATTCTGTACTGTCTCTGCGCTCTGCTCTTTTTCAGGATTCTGTACTGTCTCTGTACTCTGATCAGATGATGTATTTTGGGTCACTTCTTCAGCTGTCTGCTCAGTTGTCTTCTCAGTTTCTTTTGTACCATCCTCATTTGCAGTACTTTCAGAATTCTCTGCAGCTTTCTCATCATTATTTCTGACTGCACCTGCAACCTGTGCACCACCTGCGCCTGATGTATTTCCGGTTGTTGTTCCGGAAG
>JAFSTR010000160.1 GCA_017445665.1 Butyrivibrio sp.
ATCAATTGACCACTGCGGGACTTTCTTGGATCTCTCAGGAGGAATTATCTCTTCAAGTTCGGGGAATTCCTTGGCTACTTCGCCTACTTTGATACAGAGATTCTTGTAATCCGCCAGATCTGCCATGATCTGCTCATATTCCCTAAGAGCATCATCAAACTGCTTGTCATAGGCAGCACAAACCAAAGCAGCAGTGTCAGTTGACTGAGCTGCAAGGATCGGTGCGATCTTCGGATTTGATCTTATAACATTGGGAATATCATCAGTAGATTCATAGGGATATGAATAGACCGCAGATTCCTCTAAAGCCTCTATCGTGTAGTTATAGGGCTTACCCGGTTGCTCGACTATACCGATGAAAGTGCCGACTGTGGCAGTAATGGAAGAGTAGGGATTGGAGATCTTAAGAGATCCCTTAACAAGGACTTCTACCGTCGATACAATATCTGTACCGGCTTTATGCAGAATCTGTCCTTTTTCAAGTTTTATAAGACCCATGGCGCCTCCGGGAAACAAACAGTAGTGTCCATATACATATATGTTATCACGTTAAAAACTTTACTTCAATTTAAATATATCAAAGGATTACAGGCTTTAGGCTGTATTCAGAACCTTCATATGCTTTAGAAATTGAATTATATATACTGCTTGCAGTGAGGGTCTCATCAAACAGCCTCTTTTGAAGAGGACTTAGGAACTTTTTGGCTGTTTTTGGTCTGTCTATCACCGGGATGGTCGATGTTTCATGGGCTCTTGCAAGGATATCCGAGGAGTCTGCTTTAAGTCCAAGAACCCGCGCATAGCAGGTAAAAGAGTCTTTTTTATACTCCTTCATGTTCTCCTTTGTGATGTTTAAAAGAATATGTAAAAGAGATCTGCTTATCCTTGTATATACAAGGTTTTTGCTCTTTAAGACTGAGCAGAAATCGCTAAAAGAGCCAAATTTATCGAGGTTACCTGCTATAAGATTTGAAATGTCTGTATTGACGTCAAGGTAATCCGTATAGCCACCGGACTTCTCAAGTGTGAGTTTGTATAAGAGAAGATGCGAGAGATTGTTGGAGGACATAAAACTGCCCTGATAGGAGCCAATCTCACCGATCGCTTCATCCGGCATGAAACCGCCAAGGAGCTCTTCTGCATGGCTCTTTGTATAGATATCAGAAGCTGTAAATATCCTTGCTCTTACACCTGATGCAGACGGTACGCCTCCGAGATCGTCGCTGTGATAGGGCTGTCCGATACGCTCTATGGTGTAGGGCTTTATCCTGCTCTTTTGTTTCCTTAGTGCTTTCAGGTATTCAATTGCAAGAATACTGTTGGGAGAAGAAAAGATCTGCCGGTAAATATCTATATTGTTGTCTACCGAGGAGTTTTTTATTACTGCAGCTAACGCACTTGCGCTGGCTGCGGGATACGGCTTTCCTTCCTTCAGCTCTTTTTCCAGGATCTCTTTGTAAAGGCCGGGCTCAGAATTTAAGATGCCGGCAATGGTATCCAGCTTATCAAGATCTGCGTGCTCACTGCCAAAACACAGATAGTCAATGCATCCAAGACCATTCAGGATGGAAACTGCACCCCGGGCAAAGTACTCGGCGCTGCCTGTGCTGTAATAAATTGGGAGCTCGAGTACAAGATCGGCACCGCACTTAAGTGCCATCCTTGCCCTTGAAAATTTATCTACTATGGCAGGGGCTCCGCGCTGAACAAAGTCACCGCTCATGACTACAACGCATCTGTCTGCCCCAAGGCTTTCTTTGCATTTTTCGATGAGATATCGATGACCTTCGTGAAATGGATTAAATTCTGCTATAATTCCGATAGTTTTCATGGGAAAATACCCGTTTTTCCAAATTTTGTACAAGTTTTTCCTTGTTCTTAAATTATAATATAAGTATATTTATTATTGGAAGTTTTTTGACTTTAAATACAATGGGAAAAGAGGTTACTTTATGAAAATACTTGTTATCAACTGTGGTAGTTCATCACTGAAGTTCCAGCTTATCGACTCAGAGACGGAAGGCGTTATCTGCAAGGGACTCTGCGAGAGGATTGGAATCGACGGAAGCCGTATTGTCTATACTCCTGCAGGCAAGGATAAGATTACCAAGGAAGAGCCTATGCCTGATCATAACAAGGCAATCGAGATGGTCATCGAAGCCCTTACAAATGCTGAGGACGGCGTTGTTAAGCTCGAGGAGATCGGAGCTGTCGGACATCGTATCGTACACGGTGGTGAGAAGTTTACAAAGTCAGTTGTTATCAATGACGAGGTAATAAAGGCAATCGAGGAGGTTTCAGATCTTGCACCTCTTCACAATCCTGCAAATCTTATCGGAATCAGAGCATGCCAGAAGGTTATGCCCGGTGTTCCTATGGTTGCAGTATTCGACACAGCATTCCATCAGACAATGCCACAGGAAGCTTACCTTTACGGACTTCCATATTCATACTATGAGAAGTACGGTATCAGAAGATACGGTTTCCACGGAACAAGCCATTCTTATGTAAGCAAGCGTGCTGCGCAGATCCTTGGCAAAGACATCAAGGACCTTAAGATAATTGTTTGCCACCTTGGAAACGGAGCATCTATTTCAGCAGTTAAGGACGGCAAGTGCATCGATACTTCAATGGGGCTTACACCTCTTGAGGGTCTTATCATGGGAACAAGAACCGGTGACATCGATCCTTCAGTTGTTGAGTTTATTATGAAGAAAGAGAACTCTACTGTTGCTGACGTAACAAACCTTCTCAACAAGAAGTCAGGTGTTTACGGCCTTTCAAATAATCTTTCATCCGACTTCAGAGATCTTGAGGATGCATATCTCAAGGGTGATGAAGGCGCTAAGAGAGCAGTTGATGCCTTTACTTACAGAGTAGCCAAGTACATCGGATCTTATACAGCTGCTATGGGTGGCGTTGATGTTATCTGCTTTACAGCAGGTGTTGGTGAGAACAGCGGATTTACAAGAGGACTTATCTGCGAGAGACTTTCATTCCTCGGTGCAACCGTTGATGCTGAGGCCAACAAGGTCCGCGGCGAAGAGAAGACAATCTCAGCTGCTGACTCCAAGGTTCTTCTTATGGTAGTTCCTACCAATGAGGAGCTTGCTATTGC
>JAFSTR010000161.1 GCA_017445665.1 Butyrivibrio sp.
GCTAGTAACCTTCATGTAATTGCACACATAAAAGAGAATTATGATTGCATTATCAAATGCAATGCGATCAATGAATTATCATCACTTGATATGTGACTTGGATCATAAAGGAACGGCAAAGAAAATTGCCGTTCTTTTTTAATTGACTTATGACGGTGGATTATGAGACTTAACAAGTACATCGCTTCCTGCGGAGTCTGTTCGAGGAGAGAGGCTGACAAGTTAATAGAAAGCGGCAGGATCACAGTTAACGGAGTCCTTCCGACGCCCGGAGCAGATGTATCTGAAGAGGACACGGTATGTCTTGACGGAAAAGAGATTAAGACCAGGAAAACTCATAACTACCTGGCCTACTATAAACCTGTCGGAGTTGTCTGCACCGAGAAGGATGCTCATGCTGAGAAAACTGTGATAGAAGATCTTAATTTCCCGGTGAGGGTAACCTATGCAGGAAGGCTCGATCGGGACTCTGAAGGGCTTCTTATCATGACTGATGACGGGGATCTTATACAGGCCATGATGAAGGGCTCCAACAAGCATGAAAAAGAGTATGAAGTGACAGTCGACAAGGATGTTAACGGCGATTTTCTAAAGAGAATGAGCCTGGGGGTGTACCTTAAGGAACTCGACAGGACCACAAGGCCATGCACCGTTACAAGGACGGGAAAAAGGTCTTTTAACATCATACTGACCCAGGGGCTCAACAGACAAATAAGGCGTATGTGCAGCGAGCTTGGCTATGAAGTTGTAAGCCTTAAGAGGATAAGGGTCATGTGCGTAGAGCTTAAGAGCCATAAGCTTAAGCCGGGAGAGTATGACAGACTGACAACTGAAGAAGTTGCTAAATTATACAGAGATACTAAGTTGGGGGATGGAAATGGTAACAGAAGAGATTAAGAGGGAATATGAGGAGCTTGCAGGAACCATCAGGCATCATATGGACCTTTATTACAATCAGGATACACCTGAGATTTCAGATTATGAATATGATCAGCTCATGCAGAGACTTAAGAAAATGGAGAGGGAGAATCCGGAGCTGGTCACCAAAGACTCTCCCAGTCAGATAATCGGCGGAACAGCTAAAAGGGAAGCCGGTGTCAAGATAACTCACAATGTTCCGATGCTTTCAATTGAAGATGTGTTTAACACAGAAGACGTATCTGCTTTTGTAGACAAGGTGCACGGAAGGCATCCGGGAGCTGTTTTTTCTGTTGAACAGAAGATTGACGGCCTTAGTATGTCCCTTCGATATAACAGGGATGCTTCGGATGGTCTGCTTCATCTGACCATGGCCGAAACCAGAGGAGACGGACTTATTGGCGAAGATGTTACCGCCAATGCACTTGTCATTCCCGATGTGCACAAGACACTTGACCTTCCTTATGAGTACCTGGAGCTCAGGGGCGAGGTTTATATGTCACATGATGACTTTGAGGCCTTTAATGAGGAGCAGGAAAAAGCAGGTAAAAAGCTTGCTGCAAACCCCAGAAACCTCGCTGCCGGCACACTTCGTCAGCTTGATCCGGAAGTTACCAGAAGCCGCGGACTTAAGATGTTTGTATTTAATGTTCAGGACGGACCTGACGAAATCAAGGCATCCCATGTAAAGGGAATGGAAATTCTTGAAAAAGCCGGTGTCAGATGCGTTTACCACAGAGCATGTGAGAGTGCTCCTGAAGTCATCGATGCTATAAATGCCATAGGCGAAATGCGAAATGATCTGGATTTTGATCTTGACGGAGCAGTAATTAAGGTTGATAACACCGCATGGAGAGATGATTTTCCTGCAGGAGCCAAGTATTCAAGCGGACATATTGCCTACAAGTATCCTCCTGAGGAGAGGGTAATTGAGATGGATGAGATCCTGGTTGATGTCGGAAGAACAGGTAAACTCACATTCACAGGAAGCTTTCATGATGTCGAAACAGGTAAGCCTGCAAGGCTCTGCGGAACCAGCGTATCTAGGGCAACCCTTCACAATCAGGACTACATTGCTGATATGAAAATAGGTATCGGTGGCCATTATAAGCTCTTTAAGAGCGGAGAGATCATTCCCAAGCTCAATGGCTGCGTAAAAGAGCCGCCGGTGGTATTTGAGGCGCCTAAGACATGCCCTGTATGCGGAAGCCATCTTGTTCGGGAAGAGGATACAGCCGACATCAGATGCATAAATCCTAACTGCCCCGCACAGGTTACAAGGACAATTGCATATTTTGTTTCCAGAGATGCCATGAATATCATGGGACTTGGGGATACCCTTATAGATGCTCTTGTAAGCGGCGGATATTTAAAGAGCTATGCTGATATTTATCATTTAAAAGACCATAGGGATGAACTTATAGAAAAAGGCCTTATAGGCAAGGAAAAGAACACTGACAAACTTCTTGCGGAGATTGAAAAGTCCAAGGAAAACGATCCTGTAAGGCTTCTCACCGGACTTGCCATAAGAAATGTAGGTAAATCGACAGCAAGAGAGATAATGAAGCATTTTGATGACCTGACGGAACTTGAGAAAGTGACTGTTGATGGTTTTATGAGTCTTCCTGATATAGGACAGACTACAGCCCAGGATCTGTATGATTTCTTTCATGATGCCAAGAATACGGCAATTATCGAGGAGATGAAGGCTCTTGGCCTTAACATGAAGGCTGTTAAGGATGAGGATGCATCGGATAAGCTGGCCGGAATGACGATCGTAGTTACCGGTACGCTTCCTACTCTCGGCAGAAAGGAAGCGGAAGAGCTCATTGTAAAAAACGGAGGAAAGGCATCCGGAAGCGTCTCTAAAAAGACATCTCTGGTTCTTGCGGGAGAAGCGGCCGGAAGCAAGCTTACAAAAGCCAATGAGCTGGGAATCAAAGTTATTGATGAAGCAGAATTCCTGAGTATGTTAAAAGACTAAACTGATGTTAGGAGATATATTACAATGCCAATCAAAGTAAAAAATGACCTGCCTGTAAGAGACATACTTGAAAAAGAGAATATTTTCGTTGTAGATGAGAACAGGGCTATGCATCAGGATATCCGTTCACTGCAGATCTGTATATTGAATCTGATGCCGCTCAAGGAGGACACAGAGCTTCAGCTTCTAAGGTCTCTTTCAAATACTCCTCTCCAGATCGATGTATCCTTTATGCAGATGAGTTCACACCACTCAACAAATACATCACCTAACCATCTGAACAGGTTCTACCACACCTTTGACGAGCTCAAGGAGAACACCTACGACGGGCTTATAATCACAGGTGCTCCTGTGGAGCAGATGGCATTTGAAGAAGTTGATTATTGGGAAGAACTCTGCAGGGTATTTGAGTGGTCCAAGGTCAATGTTACAAGCACTTTCCATATCTGTTGGGGAGCTCAGGCAGGAATTTACTATCACTACGGAATTGATAAGGTTCAGCTTCCTGAAAAGAGATTTGGAGTATATCAGCACAGAGTAATGAACAGGAAGGTCCCGCTTGTCAGGGGCTTTGATGATGTTTTTTATATGCCGCATTCAAGACATACCGAGACTCCTGCCGATAAGATCCATGCATGCGACGATCTGGTTGTTCTTGCTGAATCACCGGTTGCGGGAGTGTTTCTTTGCATGAATAAGTCCGGAAGTCAGATATTTGCCATGGGACACGCTGAATATGACAGACTTACACTTGATTCCGAGTATAAAAGAGATCTTGCAAAGAATCTGCCTATACAGCCTCCGGTTAATTATTATCCTGACAATAACCCTGATAATAAGCCTGATCTTGTATGGAGGGGACATGCCAACAATCTCTATACAAACTGGCTAAACTACTATGTGTATCAGAACACTCCATACAAGTGGGGACAGATCCTTGACGAGGAAAAGAGAAGCCTTGCCAAGCACGACCTTACACAGAAGATAAATCTATAAGGAGATTTCCATGGAGACATCTAAGAGGTTTAGAAATATATACATCCAGTTCCCTGAGGGAAAGCATAAAGTGCTTACTCTTAGCTATGATGATGGCAAAATACCTGACAGAAGGCTTTTATCAATACTTAATGAGCATGGCATAAAGGGAACTTTTAATCTGAATTCAGGCCTTGAAAACAATTCATTTGATCAGGCATACAATGAGCGTATTCCATGCTCTGAGTATAAAGAGCTTTATAAAGGCCATGAAGTTGCAAGTCACACCGTTACACACCCTACGATTGCCAGATGTCCCAAGGAGCAGATGGTTCTGCAGGTTATAGAGGACAGGAGAGCACTTGAGAAGATCATGGGGTATACAGTAAGAGGACTTGCGTATCCTAACGGCTCCTATGATGATAATGTAGTGGAAGCTCTGAAAGCCTGCGGTATAAGATATGGCAGAACAGTAACATCAACACACGGTTTTGCTATGCCAGGGGACTTCCTTAGATGGAATCCGACCTGTCATCATGCGGATCCCGAACTTTTTGAACTTACCGATAAATTCATTGACCTTCATAAAACACAGTACCTTTATATGTTTTATCTGTGGGGGCACAGCTATGAATTTGAGCGCGATGATAATTGGAATATAATCGAAAAGTTTTCTAAAAAAATAGGAAACAAATCGGATATTTGGTACGCAACGAATATTGAGATAGTCGATTACCTTGATGCTGTAAACCGCGTGCAAGTCTCTGTTGATGGGGATTTCGCGTTCAATCCAAGTTCAATGAGCGTATGGCTTGAAGTTGATAAAAAGATGGTTGAACTTAAGGGAGGAATTACCACAGAGTTGTAATTTGTATTTAAATAAGTTAAAATAAATATGTTAAGTCGATAATTTTTCTTCAAGGAGAACGCATATGCCTCTAAATCTTGAAAACGAAGACGCAAACGTAAATGCTACCGATCTCAAGAAAAAACCTACGAAAAAGACTAAGGAAATGCTTGAGGAGAATACAAGACAGATTGAGGAACTTCAAGCTTCTCAGACAGAGCTGGACTCTGAACTTGCTGCTCTTGAGAAAGAGGCGCAGGCTCTTGGCGATAAATCTGCTCTCGAGATGAAGGTTTCTCACAAAAAGTTTGGTGATGGCGTGATCACCAAGCAGGATGGAAAATATATCGAAGTTAAATTCGCTGATGTGGTCAAGAAATTCGTGCTTCCGGGATGTATTGCAAATAAGTTCCTGGAGGTTGAGGACGAATCAATTCTTGATTATTATAAAAAGTGCAATGACATCCACGAAAAGAAGATGTCAACAGAGCTCAAGATCAAATCGGCAACCTATGCGATCCAAAGGCATGAGGATGCGATCGAGAGATTAAAAGCTAAGCTTAAATGATAACAAAATAAAGATGCCACGGCTGTTATAGCCGTGGCAATTTTTTTATACTACCTTTTTGTGTTCTTCCTGAACTTTCTTCTGAGCAGTTGAAAGCATAAGCTTGATCCTGTTAAGCTGGTTAACTTCTGATGCACCGGGATCATAGTCAATTGCTACGATATTGCATCCGGGATACAAATGACGCATCTGCTTGATAACGCCTTTACCAACAACGTGGTTCGGAAGACATCCGAAAGGCTGTGTACAAACAATATTGGTAGCGCCTTCATGAATAAGCTCAACCATCTCACCTGTCAAAAACCATCCCTCACCGGTCTGGTTACCGATTGATACGATGGGCTCTGCGTATTTAACAAGCTCATAAATGCTTGTAGGCGGATCGAAGTGAACACTTTCCTTAAAGGCCTTTGAAGCACCCATTCTGAGCTTTTCGATGAGCCAAATAGCACCGCGCATCAGGACAGCAGCTTTTTTGGATGTTCCAAGCTCTTTTGCCTTATAGATCTGATTGTAGAAGCAGTAGAGCATAAAGTCGATAAGATCCGGAACAACTGCTTCGGCACCTTCAGACTCCAACAGCTCTACAAGGTGATTGTTGGCTGCGGGAGCGAACTTGACAAGGATCTCTCCAACTATGCCTACTCTTGGCTTGATCTCATCAGTGAGCTCTATCTTATCAAAGTCCTCAACAATGTCACGACAGATCTTCTGGAACTTAAAGAAGCTCATGTGCTTAGATGTGACAAAGTCTATGGCGACTTTCTTCCATTTCTCATGGCAGGCATTGACCGATCCCTTGACCTTTTCATAAGGGCGCATGCGATATACGCATCTCATGAATACATCTCCGAATATTGCACCGTAAGCAGCTCTCTCAAGCATCTCTGCATTGATGTGGAAGCCGGGATTGGCTTCAAGCTTGGAGAGATTAAGTGATACAACAGGAATCTGCTCCATTCCGGCTTTTTTGAGAGCTCTTCTGATAAAGCCGACATAGTTGGTTGCTCTGCATCCGCCGCCTGTCTGAGACATGATAACAGCGGTCCTGTTAAGATCATACTTGCCTGAATGAAGCTCGTCCATGATCTGTCCTACAACCCAAAGTGAAGGGTAGCAGGCATCGTTGTTAACATATTTAAGACCCATATCTATGGCATGTCTGTTATCGTTCTGCATAACAACGAAATTATAGCCACAGGCTGCAAAGGCGGGCTCAAGGATATCAAAGTGTATCGGTGACATCTGAGGACAGAGGATAGTGTAATTCTTTCTCATATCCTCAGTGAAAAGCACTCTGTTATTGGCTGTTGATCTGATGGTCCTCTTCTGGTTCTTCTGTTTTCTTACTCGTATGGCAGCAAGAAGGGAACGAACACGGATCCTTGCGCTTCCAAGGCTGTTTACTTCATCGATCTTGAGGCATGTATAGATCTTATCGGAGCCTGAAAGAATATCATTGACCTGATCTGTTGTAACCGCATCAAGTCCGCAGCCGAAGGAATTAAGCTGGATAAGATCCAGGTCATCACGTTCTCTTACAAAGCTTGCAGCGGCGTAAAGTCTTGAGTGGTACATCCACTGATCCGAAACAATAAGAGGCCTTTCAGGCTTACCAAGGTGTGAAACACTGTCCTCAGTAAGTACAGCAACACCATAGGAACAGATCATATCAGGAATACCGTGGTTGATCTCAGGATCGATATGGTAAGGACGACCGGCAAGAACAATACCGTGTCTGCCGTGTTCTTCCATCCACTTAAGGGTTTCTTCACCCTTTATCTGAACGTCTTTTCTGCAGGCAGCCATTTCTTCCCAACCGTCTTTTGCTGCGTTAATAACAAGTTCTGCAGGAATTTCCGAGAACTCTTTTACCAGAGCATCAGTTACGGTCTCGAGATTGGTAAAGGCCATGAAGGGGTTGCGAAACTTGATCTGACCATTTGTAATGGCTTCTACGTTGTTCTTGATGTTCTCTGAGTATGAAGTAACAATAGGGCAGTTGTAGTGGTTGGTTGCACCTTCAACTTCCTCACGCTCATAAAAAAGTCCGGGGTAGAATATAAAGTCAACCTTCTGTCTGATAAGCCACTCAACATGTCCGTGTGATATCTTGGCAGGGTAGCACTCTGACTCACTTGGAATAGATTCGATTCCGAGCTCGTAGATCTGGTGAGTTGATCTTGGCGAAAGGACAACTCTGAAGCCGAGCTTGGTAAAGAATGTGAACCAGAACGGATAGTTCTCGTAAAAGTTAAGGACCCTTGGAATACCGACTGTTCCTCTGGGTGCCTTGTCAGCATCAAGAGGCTCATAGCCAAAGATTCTCTTATATTTGTAGTCAAAGAGGTTAGGAATACCCTCTGCATTCTTGACCTTACCGATACCGCGCTCACATCTGTTTCCTGAGATGTGCTGACGACCGCCTGTAAACTTATTGATGGTAAGTCTGCAGTGGTTGGTACATCCCTGGCATGTAGTCATGCTTGTAGAGTACTGAAGGGAATTGATCTGGTCAATTGAGAGCATTGTTGTCTTGTAATCATCGGTCTCACCAAATCTTTCTCTTGCGATGAGAGCAGCACCGAAAGCACCCATGATACCTGCGATATCGGGTCTTATTGCCTCAGCTCCGGAGATGATCTCAAAAGCACGAAGAACAGCATCGTTATAGAATGTTCCGCCCTGTACAACGATGTTCTGGCCGAGATCTTTGGCGTCAGAGACCTTGATAACCTTAAAGAGGGCGTTTTTAATTACAGAGTATGCAAGACCTGAAGAAATATCCGCTACATCAGCGCCTTCCTTCTGAGCTTGCTTAACTCTTGAATTCATGAAAACAGTACATCTTGTGCCAAGATCTACCGGAGATTTTGCATAAAGAGCTACCTTGGCAAAGTCCTGAACACTGTAATCAAGGGACTTGGCAAAGGTCTCGATAAAGGATCCGCAGCCTGAAGAACATGCTTCGTTGAGCTGAACGGAATCAACGGAATTATTCTTGATGTGGATGCACTTCATATCCTGACCGCCGATATCAAGGATGCAGTCAACCTTGGGGTCAAAGAATGCAGCGGCATTGTAATGGGCTATTGTTTCAACTTCGCCGTCATCAAGTAAAAGAGCTGATTTAAGAAGAGCCTCACCGTAACCTGTTGAGCATGCCCTGGCAATCCTGACTCCTTCGGGCATGAGCTTGTAGATCTCCTGGATAGAAGAAATTGCGGTCTTTAAGGGGCTTCCGTTATTGCTTGAATAGAAGGAATAGAGAAGGTCTCCGTCCTCACTTATAAGAGCACATTTGGTTGTTGTAGATCCGGCATCAATTCCAAGGAAAGCATTTCCTTTGTAGCTGTCGAGCTTTCTGGTCTTGACACGGTATTTGTCCTGACGATCCTTAAATACTTTGTATTCTTCTTCGTTTTTAAAGAGAGGATCAAGTCTTGAAACCTCGGCTTCCATGACGATCTTGCCGGAGAGCTTACCGACCATCTCATCCATTGTGTAGTGAGTATCTTCCTCTGCATTCATTGCTGAACCGATGGCAGCAAAAAGATGAGAGTTGTCGAGATTTATGGCATGCTCATCATCCAGATTGAGAGTGCGGATGAAGGCTGCACGAAGCTGGTCGAGGAAGTGGAGCGGTCCGCCTAAGAATGCAACATGTCCTCTGATGGGCTTACCACATGCAAGACCTGAAATAGTCTGATTTACAACAGCCTGGAAAATAGATGCTGAAAGATCCTCTTTGGTAGCACCTTCATTGATAAGAGGCTGGATATCAGACTTGGCAAATACACCACATCTTGCAGCGATCGTATAAAGTGAATTGTAGTTTCTTGCGTATTCATTAAGTCCTGTGGCATCTGTCTGGAGCAGAGAAGCCATCTGATCGATGAAGGAACCTGTACCGCCTGCGCAGATACCGTTCATTCGCTGCTCAACGTTACCGTCTTCAAAATAAATGATCTTGGCATCCTCACCACCGAGCTCTATTGCTACATCAGTCTTAGGAGCAATAGCCTTAAGTGAAGTAGATACAGCAACAACCTCCTGAACAAATGGAACCTCCAGGTGCTTGGCAAGTGTAAGTCCGCCCGAACCTGTGATAACAGGATGGAGAGTGATATTTCCGCACTGCTGCTGAGCCTCTTTTAAAAGGTCAGCAAGTGTTTCCTGAATATTGGCAAAATGTCTTTTGTAATCAGAAAATACAATATTGTTTGCATTGTCCAAAAGTGCGATCTTAACGGTTGTTGAACCGATATCAATACCTAATGTGTAATCCTTGGAAATCATAAAACACCTCTATTTTCTTCTTATTATATGTTGCAGAAGACAATCTATATGATTATAATGCACAAGTAGTCAAAAATCAACGAAAACAAATTGTGCAAAATATGTTATGATAGATTAGGCTAAAAATAGGAGAAGAGGTTTTTTACATGAATAAATTCTTAAGTGACATGGAAAGAAAATTCGGAAGATATGCTATCAGCAATCTTACAATCTATATTATTGCAATCTACATTGTCGGGTATATTATAAGGCTCATGCCAAACGGCAATACGATCCTGAGCTACATTACACTTAACCCGTATCTGATTTTACACGGACAGATATGGCGACTTGTATCCTGGGTACTTATCCCGCCCACCAGTCTTAGCATCTGGCTTCTTATCACATTGTATTTTTACTATTACATCGGAACGACCATGGAGAGGACTATCGGGACCTTCAGATACAATGTGTTCATATTCACTGGTATGCTCCTGATGATCCTTGCGGCTTTTGTTTCTTACGGATGGATTGTTCTTACAAGCGGCGGAAGCGGATCTGAAGTAGTAGCTTACCGAATGATGACTTATTCATATATTTTCAGCACATATTATCTGCAGGAAATGGTATTCTTGTCATTCGCGATCACTTATCCGCAGATGCAGGTACTATTTATGTTCATAATACCTATCAAGGTCAAGTATCTTGGTATATTCTATGCTGCATATATGGCTTTTGAGGCAATTTCAAACGGTATTATCAGTGGTATGGTTCCTATCCTTATAGTTATCCTGTTCCAGTTCATAAATCTGGGACTGTTCTATATTTCATTAGGAAGAGCTCATCACTTAAGACCAAGCGAGAGCCGCAGGAGAAATGAGTTCAAGCAGAACGTCAAGATGGCGCCCAGAGGGATCACAAGGCATAAGTGCGCAGTTTGCGGACGGAGCGAGACGGATGATCCGAACCTTGAGTTCAGATTCTGCTCAAAATGTAACGGCAATTATGAGTACTGCCAGGATCATCTCTTTACACATCAGCATATTAAATAAATGAGGACAATATGGGAAACATAGATAACAAGGAAAAAGAATTTGCAGAGACCCTTAAGTATGTAACAAGGCTCGCAAGAGAGAACAGAAACGTAATATCAAGAGAACAGGTAGATGATGCTTTTTCAGAACTTGACCTTGATGAAAAACAGCTTCAGATGGTCTATGAGTACCTGAAGCAGCATAATATCGGCGTTGATGAGCCGGTCGATACTTCAGACAATCTTACAACAGAGGAATCCGATTATCTTCAGGACTACCTTGAGAGCCTTGAAGGCCTTCATAAGCTTACTGACGGCGAAAAAGAGGCGGTTTCTATGTCTGCAATAGCGGGAGATAAGTCTGCACAGGATAAGCTTATTGAGAACTACCTTCCACTGGTCGTTGATGTTGCCAGAATGTACGCAGAGCAGGGTGTATTTTTAGAGGATCTTATCGGAGAAGGCAATGTTGCTCTCACAAAGGGCGTGACCATGCTTGATGCTGTAGGAGAGCCTTCGGAAGTTGAGAGCTTTTTATATAAACTCATGCTTGATGCCATGGAGAAGATAATTGAGGAGAACCTCGCAGAAGACACCGGAATGCAGAAGGTCCTTAACCTTGTAAATGAAGTAAATGATAAGGCAAAAGAGCTTTCTGAGGATCTTAGACGTAAAGTTACCGTTGAAGAGCTTATGGAAGAGACCGGATGGGATGAAGAGAAGATCAGAAGTGCCATAAAATTCAGCGGCGACAATATTGAAGATATAGATACAGGCAAGAACGAGAAGGCATGAACAACATAGTTAACGAAGACGATTTTAAATATTATATGCAGGACATTGAACGGCACTATTTCGGCGCACGTTATAACTACCGCGAGATACTGGACAACGAGATGGCGCCGTTTAAATTCAAGTCCATAATTACCAAGTACCTGAAGGATGACGTGGATTATGACACCACACTGGAATCTCATCTGTATCATCTTGGCAGAGAAGGCTTTGATTATAAGATCTTTAAACAGCTGAGAGCCAGGATAAGGGTTTGTCAGTACAAAAATCCGGATAAGCGGGAAAAGGGATTTAAAGAAAAGATATATACTATCGAGCAGCTCGTTAAAATTGAGCCTGAAGAAAAAGAGAAAATGGGAATGATAATAAGAGAGCTTATAATATCTAAGCTTGCTCTGTTTGGATTCTCGATATGATTTCTCAATAAAAGAATAGAAGAGCAAAAAAATCACCCGGAATGATCCGAGTGATTTTATTTTTGAAATTAAGCTCTTTCAACTTTGTTTGATCTAAGGCAACTTGAACATACATTCATTCTCTTTGTAGCTCCATCAATCTTAACTGCTACGTGCTGAACGTTTGACTTCCAAACTCTGTTAGATCTTCTATGAGAATGGCTTACGTTGTTTCCGAAATGAACGCCCTTGCCACAAATTTCACATTTAGCCATTTTGACACCTCCTTATAAGCCATGTAA
>JAFSTR010000162.1 GCA_017445665.1 Butyrivibrio sp.
GTGACTTTTGATGGAGAATAAAAAGAGAAGACGCAGAACGGGCAAAAAGGCCCGCAGAAACAGAATTATTGTTATCCTCTCAGGTGTGCTTGCAGCTTTTGCCATTGTGCTTGTCGGAGCAATGATTGGCTGGCTCATCATTGGAGACAACAAGACTCCGGAAGAGGAAGCGCTGGAGCAGGAAGCTTTGTTTGAGGCTTCTTTGGAAGTTGAGGAAGAAAAGAACGAGGAATTCATAAACGAATCAACAATAGATGCGATCGTAAAGGCCGGTCATAATGTTTCAGAAGCTCTTTCAAAACGTCCTGCCACAGTTGAGATGACACCGGAGAACACAGCGGAGTTTGCAACGATAGAGAGCTGCAGCATTAATGAGTCCGGTAAGGTTGAGGTATCCGTTAAATCCGAGGGCATTCCCAAAAGTGATGATAAGTACTACTATCTCTTTGAAGAAGCAACCTATGATGAGGGCATAGTTGAAGGAAGTGAACCCATCGCCAGGATCTATAAAAACGATGACACCTCTTTTAGCGTCGATCTCAACAAGGGTGCGGCCAACACAAGGCTCTTTTCCAAGTTCCAGGTGGCTGTTAAGATGGATGACCAATATGTCTCCATCAGTCATGCCAAGTACATCACCAATCCCGGTGCCTGTGCAGGCTACAGCTATGGCGGAATGCAGCACAAATCCATTAAGGGACTTCTTCCCGACCCCTTGAGGATCGGAGAGCTTGCGGATCTTGGATGTGAATATGCTACTTACAATATTCCCCTTAACCATATCCTGGTAACTTCGGGCGGAATACCTTACAGCTACGGCGGAGTTACTTATCACTTCAATTCGCAGATAATAAATGACTACGATACACTCTTTAAGCGCCTCAACGGTATGGGTATCGACGTGGCAGCCATTATCCTCAATAATGCCAGCACTTCAGCCTATCCTGAGATCACGCATCCCAGTGCAAGAAGCGGATCCACGGCGCCTTACTACATGTTCAATGCTTCAAATGAGAGCGGAGTCAAGGCACTTGCAGCTATCGGAAGCTTTTTGGCAAACAGATACTCCGGCTCCGGGCACGGCAACGTAAGCATGTGGATCATCGCCAATGAGGTCAATGCCAGAAGAGAATATAACTACATGACTCATACCGATGTAAACACCTACACTGTGGCTTTTACCAGAGCTTTCAGGGTGTTCTATAACGCCATCAAGAGTCAGAACAGCGCAGCCAAGGTCTACATTCCGATCGACCAGCGCTGGACCTACAATACTGAGAAGACCGGAGACTATGATGCCAAGGACGTTCTCGATATATTTGCATCATCACTCTCAGAATACGGCAACATCGACTGGGGACTGGCAGCTCACCCATACTCCTTCCCCAACGGAAACACAGCGTTCTGGAAATCATCCAAGTACGTAAACCACACAGAGACAACTCCATGCATAACCATGGAAAACATAGAGGTTCTGACCAACTATATGAAGAAGCCGGAGATGCTTGATACATCCGGCAATGTAAGGTCTATAATCCTCAGTGAGATCGGCTATTCATCGGCTTCGGGACAGGCACTTCAGGCAGCAGCCTTTGCATACGCTTATGTCAAGATGGAACAGAATGGCTATATCGATGCACTTATGCTCTCAAGACAGACCGATGCCGGCGATGAGATCGCTGCGCTGGGACTTGCACTTGGCCTTCAGACTACCGGAGGCGGCAAGAAACAGATATGGAATGTCTTCAAATATATTGATACAGATAAGCGAAACGAGGTCATATCTTTTGCCTATGACATAGTAGGTAAGACCTTCTAGAACAGGTTTTGAAAGGGGAGCATTATTATGACAAACGCAGAAAAAGCACTTAAACTTCACGAGGAGTGGCAGGGTAAACTTGAGACAACATCCAAGTCCAAAGTTAATTCCAAGGAAGATCTGGCTCTTGCTTATACGCCGGGAGTTGCAGAGCCCTGTAAGCTTATTGCTCAGGATAAGGAGCTGGCTTACAAGTATACCATCAAGTCCAACACCATAGCTGTTGTATCCGACGGAAGTGCGGTACTTGGCCTTGGAAACATCGGTCCGTACGCAGCAATGCCCGTTATGGAAGGCAAGGCTGTTCTTTTCAAAGAGTTTGGAGGAGTCAATGCTGTTCCGATCTGCCTGGATACACAGGACACAGAGGAGATCATCAAGGCAGTCAAGTACCTTGCTCCGGGCTTTGGAGGTATCAATCTGGAGGATATCTCAGCTCCCAGATGCTTTGAGATCGAAGAGCGGTTAAAAGAGATGCTGGACATCCCGGTATTCCACGACGACCAGCATGGAACAGCCATAATAGTGCTCGCAGGTATAATAAACGGCCTTAAGGTTGTAGGCAAAAAGAAAGAAGATTGCAAGGTTATAGTTAACGGTGCAGGAAGTGCAGGAATTGCCATTACCAAGCTCCTTCTCAGATACGGTTTTAAGAATGTTACCATGTGCGATAAGTCAGGTATCCTTCACAAACAGTCCGAGGACCTCAACTGGATGCAGAAGAAGATGATGGATGTTACAAACCCTGACCAGATAAAGGGCTCTCTTGCAGATGCTCTTGTAGGAGCAGATATCTTCGTTGGAGTATCAGCACCCGGAATTGTGACAAAAGAGATGGCGGCTCAGATGAACAAGGATGCCATCATGTTCGCCATGGCCAATCCCGTTCCCGAGATCATGCCTGACCTTGCAAAGGAAGCCGGAGTCCGTGTCATCGGAACAGGAAGAAGCGATTTCCCAAATCAGGTCAACAACGTTCTAGTATTCCCGGGTATCTTCAAGGGTGCTCTGGAGGCGAGAGCAAGACAGATCACAGAGGAGATGAAGCTCGCAGCAGCAACAGCCATCGCAGGACTTGTGCCTGACGAGGAGCTTAGCGATGAGAACATCCTTCCTGCTGCTTTTGATCCAAGAGTTGCTGACGTTGTCAGCGCAGCTGTAAAGGCACATGTAGTAGATTGATTGGAGTTTTAAATTGAGTTCGCAGTATTTAACGCTTTATAAGATGATAGTTCTGTACATGCTAAA
>JAFSTR010000163.1 GCA_017445665.1 Butyrivibrio sp.
ACATGGCACTGACTCTTGCAGCCAGCGGACGCAAAAAAGATCTTGAAAAAGCCATAGAACTGGCTGATATGAACATAGCCCTCACCAAACTCTATGGCAGACCTGACCAGATCACATATTTTCATAAGCTGCAGACCATCATGCTTCTCCTTAAATCCTGGTGGCTCTCCGCTCTTGGCGACGATAAAGCCATGAAAGCCTGTGTAAAAGAGACCTGGGATCTTGCCAATCTCTATGACAGGTCTGCATCCAGCAATGAGCTCTCAGGCAGCGTGAGATTTTATTTTTCCGAAGATAAAGCCTACTCCTTCGACTCCACCGGTGCCGGAGCTGTGTCAGGTATTGAATCAATGTTTGAAGATGACCAGAGCGTAGTAACCGCCAAGATATACAAATACATGGGAAAAGTTATAGATGAATGGAACAGATTAAAAGAGGCCACCTGACGGTGACCTCTCAAAGTGTAATGAATTCATGCCTCTGCCGGCTCTTCGGGCTTGGCAGGCTCTGATGGTCCTTCGGGAGCTTCAGGCTTGGCAGGCTCTACATTAACTGTGGGCTCTGCCGGCTCCGGAGTTTCCACTGGTGCCGGAGTCTCCACCGGCTCAGGTGTTTCTACAGGCTCAGGATTTTCAGCAGGCTCCGCAGTCTCCACAACCTCCGCAGTCTCCACTACTTTTGGAGTCTCTACAACTTCCGCAGTCTCCACAACCTCCGCAGTCTCCACTACTTCTGTCGTAATTTCCGGCTCAACAGAATCAGCAGACTTTGCAGCCTCAACAGATTCTGCTGGCTCAACAGGCTCTACAGATTCTACCGGTTCAACAGCCGCTACAGATTCAACA
Organism: Butyrivibrio sp.; assembly: GCA_017445665.1. GTDB lineage: Bacteria > Bacillota > Clostridia > Lachnospirales > Lachnospiraceae > Butyrivibrio. The sequence continues at coordinate 846 of JAFSTR010000163.1, forward strand.
GGCTCTGCGGGATCAGCTTCTGTAACATCTGTTGTCACAGCTTCCGCTTTTTCAGGCTCAGTCCCGCGCGCGATCGCAGCCTCTATTTCCTCTCCCACAGCCGAACCATTACTGTTACTGCTTTGAGATTGTATAGCTGCCTCTTCTCTGACCTGCTCTGCCTTCTCAAGGCTCTTTTCCCAGGTCATGGCCACTATCGGATTACCGTTCTCATCCTCCGACGGATAATACTTGTAGAAATCATCAAGGCCCTTACCTGTGCCCAGATTATAGTCCGTAAGATAATAATCGTTGCCGTAAACATCGCTTATATAGTAGCTTTGTCCCACATCCGCAACGTAATCTACTGTAACGGAAAGATCTTTCTTTTGTTCGTAGTAAATGGTTCCAAGAGAAAATACTGTCGGTGTGTCATCTATACCATAGAAATTATCAGCACCGCCCAGAAGTTCAAAATAACTGTCTTCCAGATCACCCAGATTCGTATCCGCAGCATTAACGTTTCCGCTTGAGCTTACGGTGCTGTAGCTGGTAACTTTTAAGTTCTCACCCTTCTCATCCGATTTGACGTTCAGGTATATGGTCACAACTTTTTCATTCCTGTCAGCTCTTATGAGATACTCATTTCTTGATTCACCGTCATTCATATCAAGATTAGAAGCACTACGTGCATCTTTCCAGTAGCACACGGGAATGTATCCCTGATATGAGCCGTCGTCGGAAGTACCTGTGACATACATGCTGCAGATCTGATCGTTTAAAAGATACCAGACCATATCATAGGGTTTCAGGCTGTATACGGCTTTGCCGGGTTCACTGCTCTCACTCTGTGAAAAGAGACTTGTATTTCCTATGCTTCCGACATAATGATTGTCTTTATCAAACAGTTCAACCTTTACTTCAACCACATCTCCCACAGCCAGGGTATCCGGCTTGGAAATCTCCACCATTGCAGGCTTATCATCGGAGTCCGGCTTGGTAATGGTTATGCTGTCCTTTTGTATCCTTTCCGAAAGTATCTTTTCAAAATTCTTCAGAGTCGGGTCATTGTCGGGATCACTTTCATTAACCTTTGCAGTCTCATAGAGCACTCTCCAGTTTGCACTCCAATTGCTGTTATCCCTCATCTGTGCCACGAGGTCTTCCGGGGTATTTATATTCAAATCCTTCCAGTCTTCACCCACAAGCTTGCCTGCTATGTTGAGAAGTGCAAATCTGGCCACAGCGATCTTATAATCTTTATTTATATCTGATTCGTTATATATCTTAACGGTATCACTGGCTGAATTGTTATAAGATACAGCCCCGCTTTCTGACGGTTCTGTTTTATAGTATGCTGCCAGAGGAAAATAGATGCTAAGACCTCCGTTTTCCACGTCTTTTTCCAGCCACTTGTTATACAGAACGCATTCATCAAGCCTTTGTAAAACCAGCTCTCCTGCATCCCTAAGCTCTTTTGAAAAGCCAAGGTCATTGCTTGCACAAAGAGTGGCAAACCTCTTAAGATCAAGGTAATTTGATGTATAATAGCCGCTCCTGTTGGCAAAATGAGACTTCTTGCCGAGATTATTCACAAGATTCAGATATCTGTCATCATCCTTTTCCAGTTCCTGCAAAAGCATAACTGCCAGATTTGAAACTGCATCGTCAAGCTCATCAACACCAGTCATATCAATAACAGAGAGGGTTGACTCATTATTGCCCTTATACTGCTGTATATACGCATCAACAATTCTTGCACCAAGGGTCCTTGTATCTATCACGGGATTATTATCAATCTCGTTTATCATTGCCTGATAATCCCAACCTGCACCGGGTTCGTTTTCCTCTGAACCTATATAGTAATCCGCCAGGCCCTTTAGGGTGGTCACAACCTCATAGTTGGCCATCTGGCAGGCGTCAAAACCTATAAAGTCAAACTTTCCGCCATTTATGATAAAATCACTGCCTGCTATAGCCTCCCTCATCTGCTTAAGTGAAAATGTGGAATCAGGAAGTCCTTCCTGATCAGGATTGTCATGTATGTACGCATCCAGCAGCTCATCCTCGCCATAGCCGCCATAGCCTGCGCCATGGTCCCAGATTATAAGATCATATTTTCCCTCAGGATCCTCGGGAACAGCATAATCTATCATTCGGGAAAAGAACTTTGGATCGGTAATATACTGTCCTACATAGGTCTGGCGGTTCACCATTCTGTTATGGGCACCGTCACTAACAATCTCCCACAGCTGCAATCCGCTGATATTTGTCCCGTATTTGGAGAGCAGGTCGCCTGCCATATTATTGATCCTGGCTTTTTCTGCCGGGGAAAGATCACTTTCATATTTATTGGGAAAGAGCATTTTTTTAACATAATCCCTGTAGGATTCCTGATCGTTCATATGCCAGGTCTTGGTGCCGCCGGTAACAACATAGATCTTAATTCCCTCTGGCATATCGGTCCTTAAAAGATCCAGAAGGTTTTTGGTTCCAAATGCATATTCCCTCTCAAGGTTTGTGCCGTCCAGATAGATAAGGATCGTGCGATCGCACAGAGGCTTCTCGGGATTTGCATCATCAGAGTGCCCATTATCTTCCCATCCTCCATCCTGTGCAGCTCTCTCTTGTTCATCATCACCATCAGACTTACTGCTTTCATTCTGCACAAACTGGATGACCTGCGATAATTTCATAATGAAGCTGGCATATGCACTGACAGCCTCTTTTGCATCCTTTGAGGTAAGTCCCTTTACCAGTTCGTATAATGAATGATTACCCGTCTTAAGAACAAGTTCTGCATAACGATCTGTTGGCACACCCGTGACAAATGTCTTTTTGCGGGTGCTCTCTCCCTTATCCGCGGGAATATCGATGGCGCCAAAAATAATCCTGAGGGCAGGCGCACTCATGACTGCAAGCTTGTTGTCAGTCAAAGTGACAACAAGCTCAATCTCGTTCTTTCCTTCTTTTATTACGTAGCTCTCTTTTGAATCATACGTAACATAAAGTCCGGGAAAAGTATCGGAATAAAGAGTTACTCCTGCCGGAAATATATTAGAGAACTCATCTGCCATTGTGGCATCAGCCGCCATGGCTGATAGCGTCAGGATATCCGGCGCCAGAGCTGATGAAGTCAAAAATACTGCCGATAAAACAGCTGCAATCAGTTTCTTAAATCTATGCATCCTGTCATCTCCTTCCTCACATATTTATATCGGCATTTTAGCTCTTCATCTTAACCCGCTGTTTTCGTCAAAAAACTTCTCTCAGGACTCTCTGTTAACCTCTCTGTCTATCTCTTTTAACTCATCTTCCGTGAAAGTTGTGTTCTCTATTGCCTTGATATTATCAAGAATCTGGGAAGGTCTTGATGCTCCCACAAGTACCGATGTTACATATCCATCCTTTAAGATCCAGGCAAGCGCCATCTCAGCCAGAGTCTGCCCACGCCTTGCAGCGATGTCATTTAAAGCTCTTACTTTTGAAAGAACATCTTCGTTTATCCTGTTTTCCTGAAGGAATCTTCCGTCGGTGCGAACTCTGCTGTCATTTGGAATTCCCTTCAGGTATCTGTCTGACAAAAGTCCCTGTGCAAGAGGTGAGAAGCAAATGATGCCCTTTTTTAGCTCTTTTGCCTTCTCCTTAAGGCCGTTCTTTTCTATGGTCCTGTCAAAGATATTGTAGCGGTTCTGGTTGATCACGAAGGGAACATGCAGATCTGTCAGGATCTTTGTTGCCCTTTCCAGAGTGGGTCCATCATAATTTGAAAGGCCTGCATAAAGAGCTTTTCCGCTTCTTACGATCTGAGAGAGCGCTTCCATGGTCTCTTCAAGAGGTGTCTCGGGATCGGGCCTGTGATGATAAAAAATATCAACATATTCAAGTCCCATTCTCTTAAGGGACTGATCAAGGCTTGCCATGAGATACTTCCTGCTGCCCCAGTCCCCGTAAGGCCCCGGCCACATATAGTAGCCTGCCTTGGTGGAGATGATCATCTCATCCCTGTAAGCAGCCATATCCTCTTTTAGTATCTTGCCAAAATTAGCCTCGGCACTGCCCTCTTTAGGCCCATAGTTGTTGGCAAGATCAAAATGTGTGATGCCGTTATCAAAAGCAGTAAAGCACATCTGCCTCATATTCTCGTAATTGCCGGTGTCACCAAAATTGTGCCAAAGCCCCAGAGAAACTGCCGGAAGCTTAAGTCCGCTGTTTCCGCAGCGGTTATACTGCATCTTGTCATATCTGTTTTCGTTAGCTGTATACATGGTAAACCTCCCTTATACCTGCACTGATTACAATATAATTGTAATTTCTTTTTTGATTCTTTACAAAGCTTAATACTTAAAGTACACTTGAAGTCAACAACATTTTTCAGGAGGTAAAAATGACATATACAATAGCTCAGATTTCAGAGAAATTCGGCTTTGCAGCGTCGACCCTTCGGTACTATGAAGACTTAGGGCTTCTTAGAAATGTTGAAAGAACTGAGAGCGGACACAGAATTTATTCAGAAGACCATATAGGAAAACTCGAGGCAATAAACTGCTTTAAGAAGGCCGGAATGTCCATAAATGAGATCCGAGACTTTTTTGAATATGAGAAAAATGAAGCAGAAAGTATCGATGATATGATGTGTCTTTTAAAGAGGCGAAGCGAGATCATGCTGGAAGAATTTGCAGAGGCTTACGAATCCTATGAGCATATCCTCAAAAAGCTTGACTATTACGGCCATATCGAGAAAGCTCTTAAGCAGGGAAAAGAGCTGCCGAAGTGGGCTTCTTTTGACAGGAAGGACTACCACAAAAAAGCGCTTGAAACTATCCTGAACAGGATAAACTGAATGTTTTTCGGAGGAGAATTATGGAATCATCTATGACCAAGGGTAAGCCGCTTACTCTTTTGCTAAAATTTGTTCTCCCTATTTTCTTAGGGTTTATATTTCAGCAGTTCTACAACATGGTGGACACTGTCATTGTAGGAAGATACGTATCTCCCACAGCCCTTGCGGCCGTTGGATCCACAGGAACAATAATGTTCATGATCATGGGACTTGCCAACGGAATGACCACGGGTTACACAGTGCTTATCAGCCAGAAATACGGCGCAGGCGACCAGGAGGGGACGAGGGTCGCTTTTGTAAATGCAATACTCCTCGGGATCATCAGTACAGTGGTGGTCACTGTCACTGCCCTTTCAGTTATGCACCCGCTCCTGAGGCTGATGAACACACCTTCAGACATATATAACGATGCCTATGCTTATATTTCAACAATCTGCGCCGGAAGTATCGCGCTGATCGGATATAACCTTCTTGCAGCATCCTTAAGAGCCATCGGAAACAGCAAGACTCCGCTGTATTTCCTTATATTCTCAGCTCTTTTGAACATAGTACTCGACCTGGTGTTTATTGTGGGATTCCATCTCGGAACCTTCGGTGCTGCGCTGGCGACGGATCTTTCCCAGGCAGCTTCTGCTGTTTTATGCATGATCTACATTATCAGGAAGGTTAAAGTTCTTCGTCCCAAGGCAAAAGACTGGTACCTGCACAAAGAGTATTCCTTAAAGCAGCTAAACATCGGTATCCCCATGGCGCTTCAGTTCGGTATCACAGCGTCAGGAACCATGGTGATGCAGTCATCCATCAACATCTACGGTTCGACTGCCGTTACGGGATTCACAGCAGCAGGTAAGGTTGTAAACCTCATGACTGCCGGAATGCCCTCCATCGGCCAGACCATTGCTGCCTACGCAGGGCAGAACTTCGGTTACGGAGATCTGGACAGAGTAGATCAGGGAACAAGGGACGCCATGAAGATCGCGGCTGTTTACTCAATAGTTAACGGCGTTTTAAGTGTGGTTCTTTTGCCTGTGATCATCGGATTCTTCTTTGATCCCGGTGTTGACGTGGCTTCCTACCTGCCTTACGCAAGGGCCTACGTCTATGCATGTGTTCCTTTCTATATCCCGCTGGCAATGATATTCATCTACAGAAACGCCATGCAGGCCTGTGGATACGGGAAAACCGCTCTCATGCTGGGTATTATGGAGCTTCTTGCCAGATTCGGAACCGCATTTTTGTCGATGAAACTCCACAGCTTTAATATGGCCGTGGCCGGTGATGCTGCCGCCTGGGTCACAGCAGGTGTGTTCTCGATCATCCTTTATGTTTTCGTCATGAATCAGCTTAGGGGAAAGACCGCATAACTATATCTTGTATTTCGTCCAAATTTGAGCTACTATATGATGTAGATAATCAGGGTGAGTCAGTGTGTTGTTTCAGTTTGGTGTGTCAGTGGGGACGTTACAGTTTGACACATTTTGAAAAACAAAATGTGTCAAACTGTAACGTCCCCACTGACACACCAAACTGAAACAACACACTGAC
>JAFSTR010000003.1 GCA_017445665.1 Butyrivibrio sp.
AACATTTTTTTAGTGCTTTGTCAAGCGATTTTTCAAAAAAAATCGCAAAAAAACAGAGGTTTTTACGCCTCTGTTTGAAGATAGTATTCAATTATTTTAAATTTGAAACGGGGGAGTATGCTTATCTTAATGACATTGGAAACGTCCCCGGTGACTCACAATTTGATATCAAATACAGTACATCACTCGCCTAAATATGCTTTTCTGATAGCCTCGTCGTTTAAAAGCTCTTTGGCATCGCCCTCCTTGGAGATTGAGCCGGTCTCAAGAACGTAAGCTCTGTTTGCGATAGACAGGGCCTTGCGGGCGTTCTGCTCAACAAGAAGCACTGTAACGCCGTCCTTGTTGACGTCCTCTATGATGTTGAAGATCTCGTTTACAAAGATTGGGGAAAGACCCATTGATGGCTCGTCCATGAGGATCAGATCCGGATGTGACATGAGCGCCCTTCCCATGGCAAGCATCTGCTGCTCACCACCTGAAAGAGTTCCTGCCAGCTGATTCTTACGCTCTTCAAGCCTCGGAAATCTCCTGTAGATATCCTTCAGAGTCGCGTCCATCTCAGCCTTGTCGGATCTTGTATAAGCTCCCATCTTCAGGTTCTGAAGGACGGTCATCTCAGCAAACACTCGCCTTCCCTCAGGCACCTGGGCCATTCCAAGGCTCACGATCTTATGGCTCGGGGTCTTGGTCAGCTCATGCCCCTTATACAGGATGTCTCCCGTCTCTGCCTTAAGAAGGCCTGACAAAGTATGAAGAGTAGTGGTCTTACCTGCGCCGTTTGCGCCGATCAGCGCCACGATCTCACCCTTGTCTACGTGAAAAGAGATCCCTTTGAGGGCCTGGATCACGCCATAATATACACTTAAATCTTTTACTTCAAGAATTGGTTCTGCCATAAATCGTTATTCTCCTAAATAAGCCGTAATAACTTCCGGATTGCTCAGCACTTCCTTCGTCTCGCCCTGGCACAGCACTCGGCCAAAGTTCAGCACTGTCAGCTTCTCGCAGATACCGGAGACAAGCTTCATGTCATGCTCGATCAGAAGGATCGTCATATCAAACTCCCTGCGGACAAGGGCGATGGTATCCATCAGCTCTTTTGTCTCATTAGGATTCATGCCGGCTGCAGGTTCATCCAGAAGAAGGAGCTTAGGTGCAGTTGCCATGGCTCTTGCGATCTCAAGCTTACGCTGCTTACCATAAGGCAGGTTGGCTGCCAGATAGTCACGCTCGCCGTCCAGGTCAAAGACCTTCAGTAGGCGCATGGCCTCTTCATCCATCTCTTTTTCCACCTTCCTGTACTTGCCGACGTGGAGCATTCCCTCAAGGGCACTGTATTTGTAACGCTCAGCCAGTCCGACCTTAACGTTGTCTATAACGGGCATGTTCTTGAAAAGCCTGATATTCTGGAAGGTTCTGGCGATTCCGGCGTGGTTGATCTCAATGGTACTCTTTCTTGTGATATCCTCACCGTCAAGCCTGATGATTCCTTCATTTGGCTTATATACACCTGTCAAAAGGTTAAAAACTGTGGTCTTGCCGGCGCCGTTTGGTCCGATAAGGCCGTAGAGCTCACCCTTTTCAATCTGTACATTAAAATTGTCAACGGCGCGAAGTCCGCCGAATGAAATGCTTAAGTTATTTACTTCAAGAAGTGCCATTTAAGCCACCTCCTTTTTTCTGCGAAGGATAAACCCGAGAATTCCACTCTTTCCAAAGGTCTTTTCCCTCCAGGCGATGATCTTGGGAGACCAGTTAACGATCATCATCACGATAAGAATGATGGAATAGATCAGCATTCTGTAGGTATTAAGACCGCGGAGCAGCTCAGGAAGCAGATACAGTATGCAGGCAGCAATGACGCTTCCGCGGATGTTTCCGATTCCGCCCAGCACCACGTAAACCAGGATCATGATCGACGCGTTGTAGCCAAAGTACTGTGATGACGCCGTCAGGGTTGTGATGTTATGGGAGAAAAGAACTCCCGCAGCCCCTGCAATTGCAGCAGAAATAGTAAATGCCATCATCTTGTAGCCTGTAACGTTGACGCCTGTTGCCTCTGCAGCGATATAGTTGTCACGGATAGCCATGATCGCACGGCCATCGCGGGAATTTATCAGGTTCTGAACCACGAAAAGAGAAACCAGCAGCACCACAATACCTATTGTAAAGCTGGCATTGTGCGGAGTTCCGGTGATTCCCATGGCGCCGTTGACAATGACGTTTCCGTCAGCCTCCATCTCAAGATCCATGGCGCTCTTCATAGTAAAATGAAGTCCCTTAGAATCGATTCCGATGTAAAAAGAGTTTATGACGTTCTTGATGATCTCACCAAAGGCCAGAGTTACGATAGCCAGGTAGTCACCCTTAAGGCGAAGTACAGGGATTCCGATCAGGAAGCCAAAAAGCGCAGCCATGGCGATTCCGATGATCAGAGCAAGGATAAACCTCGGCGCTGTGGGAAGTGAATTCTCAGTAGCTTTGGAGAAGAATGCGCTGGAGAAAGCTCCGATGCACATAAAGCCGCAGTGTCCGATCGAGAGCTCGCCCAGGATTCCGACACAGAGGTTCAGGGCCACGGCGATGACAGCGTAATATGTCATGGGCACCAAAAGACCTTTAAGATGACTGGACAGATTGCCTGTCAGCATCAGGATTTCAAGTATTATGTAGGCAGCGATAACAATGCCGTAGGTTATGAGATTTTGTTTGGTGATCTTGTTCATATCCGTTCCCCCTTAGACCTTTTCTTGAACAACTTTTCCAAGTATTCCGGTGGGCTTGACTAAAAGCACCACTACAAGGATTCCGAACACGATCGCATCGGAAAGCTGTGATGAAATATAGGTCTTGGACAGGATCTCAACGATTCCGAGTGCCAGGCCACCGATCATGGCGCCGGGGATAGAACCGATTCCACCGAGAACCGCTGCTACAAAGGCCTTGATACCGGGCATTGCACCGGTGTATGGAGAAAGGGACGGATAAGCTGAGCAAAGAAGCGCTCCCGCTACAGCAGCAAGTGCTGAGCCAATGGCAAAGGTCAGGGCAATTGTCCTGTTTACGTTAATGCCCATAAGAGTCGCTGCTCCCTTGTCCTCTGAAGCCGCCAGCATTGCCTGTCCCTGCTTCGTCTTATTAATAAAGAGCTGAAGTACTGTCAGGATAACTACGCTGACAAGGATCGTCACTATTGTCACGCCCTGGATCTTCAGCTGGCCTCCTGCAAAAGAGACGCCCTCCCAACTGATAACTGAAGAAAATGACTTGATATCCGCGCCGTATATAAGAAGCGCGATGTTCTCAAGAAGATAGCTGACACCGATGGCTGTAATAAGAACCGCCAGCGGAGACGCAGCACCACGAAGAGGCCTATAGGCCACAAACTCGGTTGTAACACCAAGAAGTGTGCACAGAATAATTGCGACTATAATGCCAACTACTGAATTACCAGAAAGTGCTGCACTCACAGAAAAGATAATGTAGCAGCCCACCATGATAAAATCACCATGCGCAAAATTCAGCATCTTGGCGATTCCGTAAACCATAGTGTACCCCAGGGCAATTATGGCATATATACTCCCCAAACTTAATCCATTAATGAGATATGTTAAAAAACTCATCAGCAACCTCCAAAGTGTCTTTTAAAAATGAAGAACGAGGGATACCTTTGACAGCATCCCTCGTTGGATGTGTACTATGTCATGCAAAACTTACTCAGCAGAAACGTAAACGCCACCCTTGATAACAACAGCCTTAGGCTCCTTGTTAGGCTCACCTGATGCTGACCATGTCATCTTAGCAGATGTAAGACCTGAAGCCTCGATCTGAGTCATAGCCTCTGTGAGCTTGCTTCCGATGTCTGATACGCTCATATCAGGTGTTACACCTGACTTCTCGATAGCAGCCTTGATGATGTAAACTGCATCGTAAGCGTCAGCTGCGAACTGGTTAGGAGTCTCGCCGTACTTCTCGTTGTACTTCTTAACGAAGTTAACTGTGAGGTCATCTGTTGCATCAGCTGCGAAAGGAGTAAGAAGCATAAGCCCCTCAGCAAGTGATGTGTCGAAGTTCTCAACTGTAAGTATACCATCCATACCGTCTACACCGAAGAATGTAGGAGCATATCCCATTGTGTTAGCCTGTGTAAGGATAAGAGCAGCATCTGAATAGTAAATAGGAAGGAATACAAGATCAGCACCTGCATCCTTAGCCTTCTGAAGCTGTACAGAGAAATCTGTGTTGTTGTCCTGTGTATAAGCCTCAGCTGAAACTATCTCATAGTTCTTGCCCTCAGATTCCTGAACGAACTTCTGATAGATACCTGAAGAATAAACGTCTGAGCTGTCATAGATGATACCAACCTTTGTTGCGAGGTTGTGATCGCTGATGTACTGAGCAGAAGCACTTCCCTGGTTAGGATCTGAGAAGCATACACGGAATACGTTGTCATATTTTACGCAATCCTCAGCTGATCCTGAAGGAGTAAGCTGGAACATGTTGTCAGCCTTTGTGTTCTCTGAAACTGCGATTGAGCAGGCAGATGTTGTTGAACCAACAAGGATCTGCATTCCCCAGTCCTTAAGAGTATTGTAAGCGTTAACTGACTTCTCAGCGTTGAGCTCGTCATCCTCACCCTTGTACTCGATCTTAACACCATTAATTCCACCGGCCTCGTTGATCTCATCAACAGCGATCTGTGCACCGTTAACTACTGCATTACCATAAGCAGCTGCTGCACCTGTAAGAGGTCCGATAGCTCCAATCTTAAATGTTCCTGATCCTGCTGAGCCTGATCCGCCGGCTGCATCTCCGCAACCTGCCAGCATTGAAAGAGCAAGAGCAGAAGCCATAACAGCACTAAATACTTTGTTAAACTTCTTCATAATAATTCCCTCCTCAAAATGTATATTTGTATACAATGTTATATCTTAAGTTAAATCAATAGTTAAGAAAAGTCAATACTTTAAAGCAAAAAAGTGACTCCCAAAAATATGGGAGTCACCGATAGTTCTTTTAACAAAAAAGCGTTACCTAGCGGTAGAAATCATTCTCCGCTTTCTGAAGCATCTTGGCCTCCTGGATCTTGTCATTGACATCCACGAGGAACTGATGGTTTGTCGGGTCCGATATGAACTCAAGGAAGTCTGACGCTTCCTTATTCTTGAGTTTCTGGATCTTGGTCAGGTATTCAAAAATCTCTTCGTGAGTCTTTCCTTCATTATAAAATCTGTCAACGATATCAAACAGAACCATAAATCGGCGCATTCTCACCCTGGTATTTATCTGATGCAGTTCAAACAAGATGGAAACAATAAAGATAACAGCCGCTATCCCGAAGCCCATGAATACCGTCCCACGAAGACTAAGCCCTGATTTGAGATAAAGGACTCCGGCGGTAACACCTGATATTGAGAAAATCATCAAGGAAGCTATTATAATTATCAGCCTTGCCCTATTTCTGGCCTTCCGGGTAAGCTCCATGAAGCGAACAGCCAGACCAAACACTACGTAAAAGACCAGTGCAAAGGCAATCCCCACATACGCTAATTTGAGCATTGAGTCATCCCCCTATGAATTAATTGTAACAACGTTATTGCACCAATGCAACGAAAGTTATACCGTACATTAATTAACGATAAAACGCCACAGTCCAAATCGAGTCTGAACTGTGGCGTCTTAAATGCTTGGCAGCATTGGATTACAAATATTCAATTGCACGGAACTCGTCAAACTGAGGATCCTCAACGAAATCCTGGATCAGATTCAGTGGTGTAAGGCCTATCGCCTCGTGATGGATCTGCTGCTTGATGACCATCTTCTCGTAGTTGGAGAGCTTCGAATACTCAGGATGGCTCTTCTCATATTTCTCATTAAGCTGGTCAAATAAATTGTACTCCGGATCACCCCATGCTAATACTTCGGCTGTCTTCAGGTTTGGTTTGAACGGAGAATATTGCAGCTGGTTAGACATAATCAGATGCTCCTTTCTCATGTTGCAACTCTTTTCTATAGATACCCGAAGGTTGAATAACACCTCGTACGCAATATTATAGCACAAAGTTTAACAAAATTTAATAAATTGTCAGAAAAAATTTAGAATTATTTTTCAAGCCGGATCAGCAATTAAAAATCAGCAATTAACACCATGTGCTCTGTTATATCCTGCACATACAGTGTTTGTGTTTGTGATAAGGATATTCCAACCAATGAAAGCACCAACACCACAGAGCAGAACACCGAAGATCATCCAAAGAAGTACTGCTGAACCACCTTCGTTGGTAGGTGCACCATATCTTGCGCAGTTAACCTGAAGTCTGTTGCCGAGCTTGTAGTACCAAACATATCCATAGATACCACATGTTACGAATGTGAGAAGGAAGAACATCCAGAAGTTCGGAGTCTCATCTCCATCACCATCGCATGCTATGTTAACATCCTGAATAAGCTGATAGATAAATATCCAGCTATAAATACCACATGTAACTATTGTAAGCAGAATATAGATCAAAAGGCTACGATCTGTTCTGAGTGGCATAAAATTAAACGGACCTGAATATCCAAAGCTGTTACCTGCGCCGGCTGCCTGATTAGCTCCTGCGAATCCTGCATTCTGCGCTGCTGAGTCTGCTGAAAATCCCTTGATCTCTTCGTTTCCGGCTCCCTTTACCGGTGCTCCGCAATTAGGGCAAAACTTCTCGCCATCCCCAAGCTGTGTTCCACAATTTTCACAAAACATCTAAAAAATCCTCCTTAACCTATATACACAACAAATCTAATTATAGGTAAGGAGGATGTTATTGTAAATATAAATTTTTTATAAACAGTTCACATGGTATCCCGGTTGATGAATTTGTTGTGGAACTTGGAATACATGATCTTCTGGCTGCTGTAAAGGCTATGATAACCGGAAAAGGTATAGCTGAGGGCTACAGCCAGCAGATAATAGGGCATTCCCTTGAATCCAAAGAGTTCAAAGCAGATGAACAGTGATGAGATCGGGCAGTTGGTAACTCCGCAGAACAAAGCCCCCATACCGACAGCTGCGCAAAGCGCCGGATCAAAGCCAAACAGCTGCGAATACAGACAGCCAAAGGTTGCTCCGATATAGAGCGCAGGTACGATCTCGCCGCCCTTATAGCCGGCTCCCAAAGTCAGCGCCGTGAATATTATCTTAAGAAGGAATGCGAAATATGGTGCTTCGCCTTTTATAGCCATCTCAATGACATTCATTCCTGCACCGTTGTAGTATCTTGTTCCCGAGAGGAATGTAAGTGCCACCACGATGCATCCGCCAACAAATACTCTTATGTAAGGATTTGGCAGGAGTTTCTTGTAGGTCTTTCCCGAAAGTTTAAGGATATCACAAAAAATAACACTCACTATTGCACACAGAATAGCCAATATACCTGTAAATATCGCATGATATGCTGTGAACTTCGGAACAATGTTGACTGCAAACTGCTCTCCCGTCGCCCCAAGAAGCTCACTTACACCCTGAGCTACAAGAGCCGAAACTACACACGGAACCAGGGCAGAGTAATACATAACACCCACATTTTCAATCTCCATAGCCATAAAGGAGGCTGTCATCGGAGTTCCGAACAGCGCCGAAAACGCTGCACTCATACCACACATGGTGATGATCTTGACGTTACCCTCTTTTAGTTTAAAGAGCTTACCGAGATTATATCCGATACTTCCGCCCATCTGAAGAGCTGCGCTCTCACGTCCCGTAGATCCGCCGAAGAGATGGGTCAGTGTGGTGGAAATAAAGATCAGAGGAGCCTTTGCAATAGGAAGATTCTCCCCCTCCTGAATTGACTTGATTACAAGGTTTGTTCCCTTATCCTCATAGTCCTTGCATAGTCTGTATAAAAAGACAATCAGGAGTCCCGCCAAAGGAAGCGCGAAAATAATATAATCGTGCGTTATCCTAAATTCCGTAGCTATGCTGATCGATCTGGAGAACAATGCTCCTATGGCTCCAACCACAAGTCCTGTTACGCTGCCCAAAAACAGCCACCTGAACAGCACTCTTACGCGCCCCAAAAGGTCAACCTCCGGTAAATGTTCAATTATGAAAAATAAAGGGTTCTTCTTCTCGTCCACGGCCTTACTCTAGTTCTTTTATCTGATTACGCTGCTCTATAAGTTTATCATAAAGTAGCTTATAATCAATGGCGCCTCCTTTCAACATCTACCTGGTACTGCTGACGCTCTTTTCTATAAGGCTTCCAAACTCGCTGGATGTCAGCGGTCTGGAGAAATAATAGCCCTGAATTATGTTACATCCTGACTCTTTCAGCAAAAGATACTGTTCGCGGGATTCCACGCCCTCAGCGATGACCGGAACTCCCAGGAATTTCGCTACATCCAGGATAAACTCAACTATGTGCATCTCCTTGTTGTCGATCGCAATGTCTTTTATGAAGGCCATATCTAGCTTGAGCGAGTCGATAGGCAGATTCGTCAGCATATTAAGGGAAGAATAGCCCTTTCCGAAATCATCCATTGCGACTTTAAAGCCGTGATTCCTTATCTCCGCCACAGCATCCACGATATTGTTGACACTGTCTGTGTAGGCCGTCTCCGTGATCTCCAGTGATATGTCTGAATTCTCAAGGCCGTTCTCCACCACGATCCCGGTAAGAAAGTCGATAAGGTCCGGTGCGAAGATCTCTGCCCTTGAAATATTGACGGAAACCGGCATCGTGACACCGTACATGTCCTTCCAGCGCCTGATCTGATGGGCTGTTTCACGCCACACATACCGGTCAAGCTCTTTTATCTGACCGTTCTCTTCGAAAAGAGGGATGAAAAGATCCGGAGGAACATAGCCAAACTTCGGATGTTTCCAGCGGATCAGTGCCTCAGAGCTGCATAGCACAGGCGCATCTCCACTTACATCATATTTAGGCTGGAAGATAACATTTATCTGGTTGTGGGTAAGAGCATCGCCTATGTCCGCAAGAAGCTGCTCCTCATAGAGCTCTTTTTCATGCATCTTATTATCGTAAATGGAGACCTCAGTGTCATGGGCATTTCTCGATATGCTGTTGCAGGCATGGAGTGCCCTGTCGAAGCGCTGTTGCAGTGTGCAGGACCTGTAGAAATCAGGATAAATGCCAATCCTCAGTCTTACGTTTGTATTGTTTATTGTAGTATAAAGCTTATTAGTTACTGTCTTTTTAAGATATTCGTAGTCCTTCTGGTGCTCGATATACAGATAAAAGCTGTCCGCATTATCACGGCAGGCAACTCCTCCGTAGGCTCTGGCAACTGTCCTTGCGCCTTCAGCCATGGACTTTAAAACCATGTCGCCGAAATTCCGGCCGTAAAGGTCATTTATGAGATGGAACTTGCTGAAATTGATGATCACAGCGTCCACCTGCTGCTCGGGGTGGAACTTGTCATATTCCTGGCAGTACTGGAAGAAGAAATCCCTGGTCATAAGCCCCGTGAGCCTGTCTAATCCGGTCGCACCTATGATGGCCCTGTCGATAAAGAGCTCGATAGCCCTGCCAATCCTCGCTTTTATGACCTCAGGCTTATCGTAGGGCTTACCAAGAAAGTCCACAGCGCCCCTTTTAAGGCTCTCCACCTCCGCATCTTTGTCTGTGGTGACCACGATTACGGGAATATTCTGAAGATCCTTGTCCTCTCTCATGATATCCAGAACCGCAAAGCCGCTTCTCCCGGGCATATGCAGATCCAGAAGCACCAGAGAGATTGCGTCTTTTTCAGTTTGGACTATGTTTATCGCTTCGTCGGCGCTCTGTGCAAAGTCAATGTCATACTCATCCCCGAGGATATTGTCCAGGAGCCTTAAGTTGACCGGCTCATCATCCACGATCAGAATGGTACGCCTGAAATTCCACTCATGCTTAGCGCCTATATCAAGTCTGGTTACGCCATCCATTGTCATAAGCAATCACCTGTTTAACATTAAACGACAATCATGCATATTAATTATAAACGATATAGCGATTGTTACAGTGGAAATATACGCTTTTTATAGAATATTTATTTTTTGCATTTGGTTCCGGCCGTAAAAAATCCCCCGGGACTGTTGTCTCAGGGGATCTGTGTTGTCTATGTTTTATATTGTCTGCTACACGGATTGCAAGTGCTCAGGCGTTGTGCTCAAGAAGGTAATCGTTCAGGGCATCTGTGATCTCGCCGCCGTCGATCCCATGAACAGCACAGGCCTCAGCCAGTGACTCCATCTGTGATGCAGGACATGAGATACATCCCATTCCGCACTCCATGAGGAACTGAGCAGCAAGTGGATGCTGTCTGATGATATCTCCCACAAGCATGCTTGAATCTATAAGATTACCGTTATCGGCTCCTGCGCCGGCAGTCTCATTCTTTAACTCTTCTGACATTGTATTTCCCTCTCTTTCTGTATCACTTCCAAAGAATAAATCTTTTAATGAACCCATTTTGTGTACTCCTTTTTCTCTGTTCGTTATTCTACTCCTAGAATCGATTGTGTGCAAGTTATTTTTTGATCAGGGGTAGAATCTGATCTGCAGGCTTTCTTCTTCCTTTTGGGCACGAAGTGAGAGCTTTTTCAGTTTGCCGAGGTAGTCGGGAATCTCTTTTTCCATAGTCGTTGTATTGTAATAGATTATGTTCCAGTCCCGGGCTTCATCAGTAAGAACGTCGTAGAGCGCGTCCAGGTTGTGCCCGTAATGCTCAGGCAGTGGCAGCTCTTTTACCAGAGTCTCATGAAATTGCTCCGTGGTGGTAACGTCCGCCAGGTCTATGTAAAAAACTTGTGCCATGTGATATCTCCTATGTTGTAGTCAAATCTTGGGCATCTCAGGGTTCGTAGAGGAGCTGAAAGCTCTTGTAATGGTCATCTGTGTAGTAGATGTAGCCGTCATCCGAGTAAATTATGCGCTTGGCGCCTCGTTTGGACTTACCCAGAGTGTCAATGTCGCACTCGTGATACTCTTTATCTTCAGGTAAAAGACCTTCATAATTGCCGAAGTAATCGCCACCAATGCACTTTCCCGGCGCATAATCTTCAAGGGATCCGCCTTGCCAGCCAAGCTTTTTAGCAGCTTTCTTGGTGATGAAGTTCTGCGGAAGCTCGCCATAGGTGTGGATGTAGAGGGCCACGTCGTCCTTGGTGGTGTA
>JAFSTR010000019.1 GCA_017445665.1 Butyrivibrio sp.
GCAGATCTCTTCTTGAAGGTCTCCTTAACATCATCATTCATGATAAGGTCAACGTATCTCTGACGATATCTTACCTCTGTATCTGTAAGTCCGTGGAACTTCTCAGGAAGTGGCATAAGAGACTTGGATAAAAGAGTCAGCTCCTTTACGTGAACTGAAATCTCACCGGTCTTGGTTCTGAAAGCAAAGCCCTTAACACCGATGATATCTCCGATATCCATCTTCTTGAAATCAGCATAAGCCTCGTCTCCGATATCATTTCTGGAAACGTACAGCTGCATGCGGCCGTCTCTGTCTGTAAGTCCTGCAAAAGAAGCTTTACCCATTACACGCTTACTCATCATACGGCCTGCCAGGGAAACCACCTTTTCTGCCGGAACCTCTGAAAGAGGAACTATAACTGCCTTGCCCTCTGCATCAACCGGAACAGTAAACTCAAGGGCCTCAAAGTTGTCCCTGATATCCTTGGTATGATGTGTCTGATCGTACTTAACGATCTGGAATGGATCTTTTCCTGCTGCCTGAAGCTCGGAGAGCTTATCTCTTCTTACCTGACGAAGACGTCCAACGTCCTCTGCCGGTGCATTTTGCTGGTTGTTCTGCTGATTATTCTCTGCCACTTATTCTTCCTCCGGTATTCTTACTTAAAGAGCCAGCGAATCCTGTTTAAAACGCTGGCCCCTCATTTTATCATATAATGTCAAACGAAAATCCAAGACATCTACATTTAAATCATCACTCAGATCTCTGGATCTCAAGTACCTTGTACTGAAGGACACCTGCCTGTGTCTCGACGGAAACAGTCTGTCCCTTCTTAGCTCCAAGAAGAGCTCTTCCTACAGGTGACTCATTTGAAATCTTGCCCTTAAGGCTGTCTGCCTCTGATGATCCTACGATCTTGTACTCAAGGTCCTCGTTGAACTCAAGGTCACGAATCTTAACCTTACATCCGATGCTGATCTTATCAAGGTCTACGTCCTCTTCTACAACGACCTCAGCGTTTTTGAGGATCTTCTCAAGTGCCTCAATCCTTGCTTCGATATCACGCTGCTCGTCCTTGGCTGCATCGTACTCAGCATTCTCGGAAAGGTCTCCCTGCTCTCTTGCCTCTTTAATCTTCTCAGCAACCTCTTTACGTTTTACAACTTTGAGCTCATGAAGTTCATCCTCGTATTTCTTGAGTCCTTCATAAGTTAAAATATTCTTCTTCTCTTCCATTATCAAAACCTACCCTTCATAATGATCTAAACCGCATATTTGCGGGCATTAAAACTATATTCAAGCAAATATTTATCAGGCAAAAATCTATTTTAACTTTGCTATTATATAGTCTATGATTTTTTGTGTCAAGGTCACAATTTATGCTCGATTGAACGTTTATAATTTTTTAATAATTTGCAACTATTCAGAGCCAAGCAGAAATATATATAAATGCAGATATCGAGCTGGCTCGAATAGATGCATTTATATATATTTCTATTTGGCGAATATCCGGCAACTCGGAAACATCTATGTTTCCGAGTCTTGGCTCTGAATAGTTGCAATCCTAGTTCTGACCAAACAATAGTCCACATGCTTCTTTTAATGAATCCATATCCGTCATCTGATTTATTTCATTGCGGAATCTGGCACTACCAGGCATGCCATAAGTGTACCAGGATACGTGCTTTCTCATCTCGCGGATTCCGATGTACTCGCCCTTGTACTTAAGCTGAAGATCCGCGTGCCTGATGACTGTATCGTAAATTTCCCGGTTTGTGGGTCTTTCACAAGCTTCTCCCTTTTCAAAAAAGCTCTTTATCTCACGGAAAAGAAATGGATTCCCCTGCGCAGCTCTCGCCACCATCACGCCATCGCACCCGGTTTCTTCAAACATGCGCTTCGCGGAAGGGCCGTCCACCACATCTCCGTTTCCGATAACAGGAATCTTCACAGCCTCTTTTACCTTGCGGATTATACTCCAATCAGCAGTTCCGGAGTAGTACTGTTCTCTCGTCCTTCCATGAACCGCAACTGCCGCCGCTCCGCCTTCCTGCGCTGCCAGCGCGCACTCCACCGCATTTGCTGTCTCCTCGGTAAAGCCTTTCCTTATCTTGACAGTGACAGGCCTGTCGGAAACATCGGTGAGAGCCTTTACTATTTTTTCAATTAGCTCCGGATTCTTCATAAGTGCCAATCCTTCACCGTTTCCAACCACCTTCGGAACAGGGCATCCCATATTTACGTCGAGGATATCAAAGGGTCTGTCCTTTATCATAAGGAAAGCTTCCTGCATTATCTCAGGCTCTGACCCGAAAAGCTGCAAAGAAACAGGATGCTCATCCTCATGAATCTCCATAAGCATCCCGGTGTTCCTGTTCTTATATGTAATTGCCTTGGCACTTACCATTTCCATGCACACCAGGCCTGCTCCCATTTCCCTGCATAACAGACGAAAAGGCAGGTCTGAAACACCTGCCATGGGTCCAAGGATTATATTGTTGTCGAGAACAACGTTTCCAATCTGTAACTTGCCGTATCCTGCCATAATGCCCCTAAAAAATGATGTTCTGCTCTCGTCTGTATACAGACTCGTCAAAACAAGCTTCGTTCACGAAAATCAAAGATCTTCTATCTCAGTCTTCCTCTGAATCCAGTATATCCGCCGGATTCTCATGAAGTACGTAGATCCTGTAATAGAGCCCCAGCGCCTCGAAAAGATCCTGCCTTCTGCGCTGAACTTTTCGCACAAGGAGTCCTGCTGTTATCTCGTCATAGGTGATATCTTCTTCATCTGCATTAGTTTCAATGCTGACACTGCCGTCCTCTTCAAAGGCTATGATAAAGATTCCGCCCGCTTCCTGGGTAAAAAGTACGCTGATGATATTCAGCTCCTTTTTTATGCTCTCCGGGATCTGCTTGAAAAGCGGATTAAAGTAGTACTTCTGCTCATAGGCATTAGCTCCGCAAATGACGATTCTGCCGCCTGCTGCCTCTTCAAAAGTTCTGGCCTTGTTGGTCTTTTGCATCTCATCTATATGAAGAATTTCCTCTTCACCATCCTCGCTATAACTCTTATCGGAAAATTCCTTCTTAAATTCTTTTTCAAATTCTTCTGCACTCATCTTAATTACCTGTTTTCTGTCTGTAAATCCATTGTACTTTCGAGACGGCAACAAATATCCCCGTCGTCACTCCGGTGTATTCTCGTCCGCAAACTCTTTTAACTGGGGCTTGCTGCGACGAT
Source organism: Butyrivibrio sp. (assembly GCA_017445665.1). Lineage (GTDB taxonomy): Bacteria > Bacillota > Clostridia > Lachnospirales > Lachnospiraceae > Butyrivibrio. The sequence continues at coordinate 3,227 of JAFSTR010000019.1, forward strand.
TCTTGTTGTAAAGAATCTGAAGTCCCCTGAGGGTCAGATTCGGATCATAAACATCGATTTCTTCAGTGTCGTCGGCTATGATCCTGCCAAGTCCGCCGGTTGCTATAACCTTTGCGTTTGGAAAGCCCGATGCCTTCTTCATCTCATTTACAATGTACTTGGTCTGTCCAATCTGTCCATAGTAAAGACCTGCCTGCATACTGGAGATAGTCTCTTTTGCCAGAATTCCTGCAGGCTTTGCTATCTCAATCTCC
>JAFSTR010000164.1 GCA_017445665.1 Butyrivibrio sp.
AGTAATTAAAATGGACGGTACCAAAGCGACAGTTGATTTCAGCGGAAACATTGTTACCGCCGAAGCGGGACTTGTTAAGGTAAATGTCGGTGACAGAGTACTTGTTCACGCAGGATGCATCATTCAGACAATGGATGATTCCATGGCTGATGAGCTTGAAGAGATGTTTAAGGAAATCGAGGATATAAGCGTTGGCGGCTGATAATTTTTTGCAGACAGTAATTAAAGAGCTTGAAAATTATGACGGCGATGAAGTGCGGATCATGGAAGTTTGCGGAACACATACTGCAGCTATTTCAGAGAACGGTATTCCGTCAATGTTATCTCCCAAGATCAAGCTGATATCAGGTCCCGGATGTCCTGTCTGCGTCACAGTAACAGCAGTGATCGACAGGCTCGTAGAACTATCCCTTACAGAGAATACCTGTGTCCTGACCTTCGGAGACCTCATAAGGGTAAAGGGCAGCAAAATGTCACTTGCCGATGCAAAGGCAGAAGGCGCTAAAGTCAGGATGCTTTATTCGCCAATGGAATCTATTGCCTTGGCCAAAGAAAATCCGGGCACAAACTATGTTTTTGCTGCGATAGGCTTTGAAACTACGACACCTGTCTATGCCATGGTCCTTGAGAAGGCAATGGCAGAGAACATAACTAACTTAAAGCTGCTTACATCGCTTAAGACAATGCCTGAAGTGATAAGATGGGTAGTAAATAACGCCGGAGGTATCGATGGATTCATAGCTCCCGGACATGTGGCCGCTGTCACCGGCGAAGGTGTATTTAGGGATCTGGCAAAAGAGCTTGGGATTCCCTTTGTAGTATCGGGATTTGAGGGAGAACAGCTTCTTCTAACGATATATGCCCTTGTTAAGATGAAGGGCAAAGGCGGATTTAAGAACCTGTATAAGCAGGTAGTTACTCCAAATGGCAATGAAAAGGCCAAAGAGTGCGTTGAAAAATATTTTGAGTGTGCTGATTCATCCTGGCGCGGAATGGGCAAAATAAAGGGCTCAGGAATGGTTTTGAGAGAAGAGTTCAGAACCTATGACGCGGGAAGCATTGGTCTTGATGAAGACCATATGCCTCCGGGATGTTCCTGTGAGAAGGTACTTGTCGGCAAGATAAGTCCCTCGCAGTGTCCTTTGTTTGGAAAGAGCTGCACACCGGATAATGCCCACGGAGCATGCATGGTTTCCACAGAAGGAAGCTGCTACAACTACTATATATCCGGCCGTAAATGACAATTATTTGAGGTTTACTATGAGAATTACAATGGCTCACGGAAGCGGCGGAGAATCCACTTCCAAACTTATTTCAGAGGTTTTTGCTAAGCATTTCAATAATGAGTACCTGTCAAGGCTTGAGGACTCGGCAGTCGTTCCGGGTTCCGGCAAGCTGGCCGTTACAACAGACTCTTTTGTCGTTACACCGCTTGAGTTCCCCGGAGGAGACATCGGAAGGCTCTGCGTATGTGGAACAGTCAATGATCTTTTAATGAGCGGAGCAGTACCGAAGTATATTACATGCGGATGCATTCTTGAAGAGGGGCTTGATATAGATCTTCTCGACAGGGTCATCGCATCTATGGCTGAAACTGCAAAGGAAGCCGGGGTTGTGGTTGTGACCGGCGATACCAAGGTAATTGAGAACAGAGGCGGCGAAGGCGGACTTATAATAAATACATCGGGCGTTGGATTTATACCGGACGACCTCGATGTTCCGGGGCCTTTCAAGCTTCAGGACGGCGACAAGATAATAATTTCAGGCAATCTCGGTGATCATCATGCGGCAATTCTTGGAAAGCGCATGGGAATTGAATCAGATATTCTTTCTGACAACGCGCCTTTATCAGAGATGGTAAAAAAGCTCATGGAGTCAGGGATAAGAGTACATGCAATGAGAGACGTGACAAGAGGCGGTCTTGGAACTGTACTCAACGAGTTTGCTGATGCTTCAAAGTGCAGCATTGAGCTTGTAGAGACAGATCTTCCTGTATCGGCTGCGGTTAAGGATTTCTGCGGAATTCTCGGACTCGATCCTATGTACATGGGAAATGAGGGCAAAATGGTACTCTCTGTACATAAGGACGATGCACAAAAAGCTCTTTTGCTGATACAAGGTTCTAAATACGGAGAGAATGCAAAGGTTATCGGATCCGTTTCAAAGTCCGATATAGATAATGATGACCACAAAGTTTTAGTCAGGACAAAAATTGGCGGAAAGCGCGTGGTTGGGCCAATGTATGGAGAAGGACTTCCAAGAATCTGCTAGATGTGTTATTATACAATTCATAAGATTTTTAAGTAGTCTATTCGTTTTTTATTTAAATATCAGGGTAAAATATGGAATTTAAGAGAATAAATAAAGATACAGTAACATGCATCATCACTGAAGATGATATGTTTGAACAGGGAATAAAGCTTGAGGATCTGTTTGAAAAGAAAAAAGAGGCTATGGACTTTTTACACGAAGTCATGAAGAAGGCTGAGGAAGAGGTTGATTATAAGCCTACAGGCGCATTTATGCCGATGCAGATCACAGTTCTTCCCGATCACTCAATTTCCCTTACACTTTCTGAGAATGCTTCGGCTTCCTTTAGTGAGATCCTGAAGAATCTCACCGAGAAGGCCGGGATCCAGATTCCCAAGAACGTCCTTGAGGATATAGGGGACAGTGCTTCAGAAGAGCGTATAAACAGGCTCAATGAGTATCTTAAGAGCCTTAAGCAGCTCACAAATTCTGTAAAAGACATTGTGGGTGATACAAGCGATAAGATTAATGTAAACAGCAACGAAACAGCTCAGAGCAATAAGAGCAAGGCTGATAAGATTTCAACCGGAGCCGGCAGAAAGAAAGAGCTTACCGAGGAACAGAAGAACGAAAAGAGACTCAAGTTCCACGAGTATGTCTTTGAATTC
>JAFSTR010000165.1 GCA_017445665.1 Butyrivibrio sp.
CCAGCGGAACAGAGCCCAAGATCAAGTTCTACTTCTATTCGAATCAGGATTCAAGAGAGAATGCCCTTAAGGTTAACGCGGACATCAAGAAGGCTACTCTTGATCTGATCAATTCTGTTGAGTAAGGGGAAAAGACAATGAACGAGCATGAACATCACCATGATCACGAGCATCATGACCATGAACATCACCACCATGATCATCCCATGGAGAACAAAGAGCAGGTAAAAGCTCTTTTGGACTACAATTACATGCACAACACCAGCCATGCAGATGAGCTGACGAAGCTCTCGGATAAACTGGAAAGCCTTGGCTATGCTGAGGCAGCAGCCAAAGTTTCCGCAGCCAAAGAGCTCTTTTCCGAAGGAAATAAAAACCTTAAGGAAGCTCTGGAGCTGATCGATTAAAAGCGGAAACAGGAGGTTTTATATGTGTCTTTCTACAGTTTACAAGAACTCCAAGCCGGACGAAGCGATCATGGAGTATGTAAGTACAATAACCTTTGATGGCGACAACGTCATATGCACGGATCTTATGGGGGAGAAAAAGAGTTTTAAGGGTAAACTTACCTTTGTAGATCTGACGGGAGGAGTCATCAGGATTGACTGCGAATAAGCTAAAAAAAGAGGTCGTCGCTGAATGCGATGGCCTCTTTAAATTGCTTAAATACTTGTATCCTCAACACTTTCCTTCATTGAGTATGGCATTGCTGTAGCATCGGGACGCTTCATGTTATCAAATCGTTTGATCATCAGAGGCTCCCAGATGTAATACAAAAACTTACCATCCAGGTCAAAATAGAAGACCGCAAAGAGGATGCCATAGATAAGTGCTGCAATCCTGAAAAGCTTGAAAAAGAATTTTAATATTTTACTCATAATTACTCTCCCTTTAAATTACCAGCTGGCTCCGTCATCGAAATCAAGAAGTGTAGGATCCAGCGGCTCCTCGCGCATAACTGTTGTCATGTAGTCGTTTATGATATCGCGGATCTCTGCGCGGGATACGGTTCTCTTATCCGGAAGAGCATGTGGAACCCAGATTGCGTGGATGTTACGTTTGCGGAACTCATCCTCGAATACACCGTGGATTCCCTGCATTCCCTTACACTGAAGCTGGTCGTACATGATGACCATATCACAGTTGAATCTCTCCATGTAATCAAACAGGGAAAGAATGTGCTCATGTCCACCAACAGCCATTGCACGCATAGGTGCCTTCTCGTTGAACCAGGACAGATCCTCAAGAGCGTGCTCATAAGTGTCGGTCCTTAAGTACTGGTCAAACATAAGTGAATCCATATTGATAACACAGTTGATACCCCAGCAGTTGTAAGCCCATGTGCACCAGTTTGAATAGTAAAGAGGTGCGCAGCTCCATGCGATGGCACGGTGCCTTGTCTTGGGGAAGGTCTCGATCTTGTTCTTTACACACTTGTCCATGATGCGCTTTACGTGTGCGTCCATTTCATGCCAGATCGGCCTGTCACCGTCCTGTGAGTAATAGATCCTGTAAAGAGCCTGAGCAACACCGTTGATAGGATAGTAAGGAGTGTTGGCCGCAACATCCCATTTCTCCCACTCAAACTCAGTGAGCTTATTAAAGCTCTGAGCATGTTTAACATACTGATCCCAATCCATCTTGATACCGAAGTGCTCTTCTACGAACTTCCATGCACCCTCGATCTCTTTCTGACAGTTTTTCTGTACAAGAGGATCGTCATAGCGCATGGGCTGAGGCATAGCATAAAGAGGACGGTTTAAGAACCAGTCCTGAAGAACAGATGTAGCAACGGATCCGTCACATGCCTCGTTAGTTGTCAGCATTACCGGGCTGTAGTCCGGATAATCATCCTGGACAAAGAGTCCGTACTCTGCCTGACACATAGGACACGGATCTGCAGGAAGTCCGATTGACTGCGCTGCATCGATATAGTTGAGAACCGTGTGGTTATTAACGTGAACCGAAACGAAATATGGGATCATCTCAAGAGCTACGTCGTCAAGCTGATCTCTCCATCCGTAAAAGATATTTCCACTGAGAGTTTCGTTGTGGGCAATTGTCTTTTTCCAGGTCTCGTTCTCTTCTCCGCCGTTGAGCTTTTTATCAGCTTCAAACATTCTCATGAACTGTCTGATGGTCTCACTTACCATTCCGCGGTAGTGCCAGGCTGATGCCTTCATGGCTTCGCCTCTTGTGCCTTCAAGACCTCTGTCAAACCAGTGCATAACTGTAAGATACGTCTGACCCATCCAGCGGTATCTCATGGTTCCCTTGGCGAAGGTTACAACGCCCTGAGGACCGCCGCCGTACTTCATGATATCTGTTACCATGTGAGCGTAGTTGTAAAGCCAGATCATGTTGAAGTAGTACATGGTATCTTTGACTCCACGCCACTCACGGTGCTTGTAAAGCCCTGTGTTGCCGACATAAAGGTCTCCAAGGCGTCTCTCTTCATGGGGCTTGCCATACCAGAAATCCTTGGCCATTTTCTTTATGTCTTTTGGTTTATTCTTTTCTTCCGGGCTCTTTTCTACGACGAAGAGCTCGCGATATTTTGCTTTTATGTCTTTAAGTCCGAATGCCATTTATCTCAGCCCTCCTTCTGCAGATTTTTGAGCTCTATGCTCTCAACAAACGCCTGGAATCTTGTCCTTAACTGACCGACAGCGTTGTTGACATACTCTTTTTCAATTGAGCATACAGGATAACCAAAGTCTCTCGGAATAACGAGAGTATCAATAGTACGCTCATAACTCCAGTATTCGCAGAACTTCATCTGTGAGATGATGATGCCGTCTGCCTTATATTCCCTGGCAATATTGGCAAGGAATTGTTTGCGCTCACGCATGATATGCTGATCCATGAAACGCGGACACTCGCTGGTCTGAAGGTAGTGGCGTGCGATAGCGCGAAGAGGCGTCTCACCCTCTTTTACCACGATCTCTTCTCTTCCCGGGAGAGATCCGTAGCAGTAGCGGTCAGCAACTACCAGAGCGCCGCACTCCTCAATGAGTTTGATGAAATCAGGATCGTCTTCCTCGGAACCGGTCAGAACCACCTTTACTCTGTAGTTCTTCTTGGCGTCTGGCTTTCTTGTCTTTAGCTGCTCTGCGATGTCTCTTAACTTATCGATGATAAGATACTTGGGACAAACAAGAGTGCAAAGCTGGATCACTGAGAATTCCCAGCCGGTGATGGTGGGCTCGTCGAGCTTTCTGTAACTGCCGATCTCCTGAATGAGACGACATACCTCGTTGTGCTCATCGATAGCTTTTAAAAGAGCTTCATCAGAAGTGTCAATGCCGAATTTATCCTTCAGTTTATCAAGAACATGGAATTTGAGCTGATTCTCATAGTGATCGATGGAGTTCTCGTTTTTCTTGAACGGAACATCAGTGAATTCGCAGAAGAAATCGGGATTCTTGATGATGTCCATGAGTTGGAGATGCTCCTGGAATCTGCAGGTAACAGTACAGGTTTCTGTTGCCATTTGAGCGTCAAGGAAGTTGAAGCCGCCCTCGAGAGCCCTCTCTAAAAGGCAGCGGCCGTACATGCAGGTACGGTTGGTCATGTAGTAGGTGGCCATATCAGGCGATCCACTACGAGGTGCACGAAGACGCACAGAAAAACATCCTGGAAGGTCAAGAAGAACTTCCGGCATGAAATAGCAGGTGTAACCAAGGGCGCGCTTTCCGTCAGCTTTCGCCTGACGAACCAGCGGATTGTTGGCTTCCTGCAAAAGGTCTTCGAGCTCAAAGATATGCACGAGATCTTTCATTTATTTGGTTTCCCCCTCTTGAAAAATAGTAAAAATCATCAAAGAAATTTTTACAAAAATTTCATAATTATAATAAGGTTATAATATCACATATCACCAAAAGTTAAAAGAATATCATTTATCTCTTGTGGAAAATGTACAATCCTATATAATATAGGCAGGGGTAATTTACTCTACGAGGGGGATTTATGACACATAATACAGTTGTTATTGCACTGGCAGGCAAAGGCGGCGTTGGCAAGACGTCTCTTTCGGCTGCTATTGTAAGACTCCTTACTGAAAAAAGACCCGACGCCAAGATCCTGGCTATTGATGCAGATCCGGCGGTGGGTCTTTCTGTCGCTCTTGGCGTAAATGTTACAGAGACTCTGGACCAGATACGTAAGAGAGTGGCAGAGGATGTAACCGGTAAGCTTAAGGATACGCAGGATATTCTTGCAGAAGCCAAGTTCAGGCTTTACGATGCCATGGCAGAGCAGAGAGGATTTGCTTTTCTGGCAATAGGAAGGCCTGAGGCGGCAGGTTGTTATTGCGCCATCAACACATATCTAAAGAAAGTCATCGAGATGCTTGTAGATGATTTTGACTATGTGGTCATTGACGGAGAAGCAGGAATTGAGCAGATAAACAGAAGAGTACTTGAGAAGGTCACTCATCTGGTCTGCGTATCGGATCAGAGTCAGAAGGGTCTTAAGATCATCGGCATTATAAAGGACGTGGCAGGCGAACTTGTAATGTACGATGAGATCGGTCTCATAGTAAACAGGGCACTGTTCCCTGAGAGAATTGAGTCTGATGAGATCGAGGGAGTTAAGATCGTATCAGTTATTCCGCAGGATAATGCCATGACTGAGAACGATGTGGAAGGCAGAAATATTTTTGAACTTCCAGCCGAAACCGGAATATTAAAGGGCGCTGATGAGGCCCTTAAGAATTTAAAAATATATTAAAGGCATAGAAAGGAGGTAACCGTGCAGGATTTAAAACATCTAATCAAATTTGAGAATCTTTTGGATGATGCAGCCAACGATCTGGTCAAGCAGGCTCAGGCTGAAGGGCAGTATGCCATCGGCTACACCTGTTATCACATGCCGGAGGTGCTACTGAATGTTGACAATTGTTTTTCGACCCGTATGCGTGCCCCACGTACAGGTTCGATAGATATTTCCACATATTACATGTCCAACTACACCTGCGAGTTTGCCAGAGCTCTTTTGGAGAGAGGCATAGAGGGTGGTTATGAATACCTGGATGCAGTAGCCGGTGTCGATGCATGTTCAGCCATGAACAGATGCTATGAACATCTTGAAGTACTGCAGTGCAATAAGAAGCCGCACTTTTTTGTAACCCACACCGATGTTCCGTACAAGGTAGAGAGCTATAACGTTGATCAGGTAGCTACTCAGATGCGCCTGAGGGTTCTCGATGTTATGCACGAGAAACTCGGAACCGACGTATCGGACGAGGCAATCAGAAAGGCTGTAGAGGAACACAATGAACTCTGCAGAGTTGTCACAGAGATAGGAAACTTCAGGAAGCTGGAGAATCCACCAATAACAGGATATGAATTCCATGTTATCTCACTGGTGAGCTACTGCTGTCCGACAGCCAAAATCCTTCCTCTTCTTAAGGAGACTTTGGAGGAGATCAAAAACAGAAAGCCCGATCCCAAGCCATGGTTCAGAGCAAGGGTAGCAATTGTCGGATCAGAGGTAGATGATCTTGATCTTACAAGACTTTTAGAGGAAGCGGGAGCAATGGTTGTAGCAGACAGATATTGCTACGGCTCCTTCCCCGGAAGAGAAGAGATAAGGCTGAACGATGATGAAGATATCGTTAAGCAGATCGCAAGACATTATATGATGACAAGTGAGTGCCCGAGGTACATGGCAGAGGAGAAGATAAAGCAGAGAAGAGATACTGCTGACAGACTTGCCAAAGAGTACGGCGCTGACGGAATCATCTTTGAACAGATGAAGTACTGTGATTTCTGGGCGTTCGAGAGACCTCTTGCCAGCCACATCCTCACGGAGGAATATGGATGGCCGTCGCTCTCCATCGACAGATCCTACAATGTACACAACTCGGGACAGCTGAGAACCCGTTTCCAGGCGTTTGTTGAAGCGCTTGAGATCAAACGCATCAGAAAGAATGCCCGGGAACAGGAGGTGGTTGTATGAAATACATAGATCCCAAGAATTTCAGACTTAAAGACCACATCGACTGGAAAGCCCAGGCTGAGAATATGAAGGAGATTGCCGGCATCGTCGGAGAGCTGGTCAAAGAGACTGACTGGAAGGAGGTTGCTGCAGCAGCCGGTAAGGACGCCAAGGGACTTAAGAAGCGTATTACCCACGAGGTTAATCTTTTAAAGAACATGTCTCCCGAAGAGGTAAAAGACCTTGTACTCAACGGAGAAAAGCAGCTTGGTAAGCTCTACGCCAACGGTAAGATGGCCACAGTAAGACGTGAGTGGAGAGGCATTAAGGACACCGGGGTCGACTTCTATGAGTGGACCAGAATGTGGGGAATGCTTCTTGCAACCTTCTCAAAAGACCTGGTACCCGCTCTTATGGGAGCAACACATTACAGATGGATGATCTCATACTTCTGCTGTCACTCCTTCATGGACAAGAACACCATGGGACTTAGAGGAAGAGCTCTCAAGATGCATCACGAGCTCATCTATGCAATATTCAGATATGTTGCGGAGAACCTGGTTCTTCTTATGAAGGCAGATCAGAAGGTTGGTAACAGCACAGATCTTTCCAAGAAGATAGTTCTTTTCGATGAGATGACAATGTCCCAG
>JAFSTR010000166.1 GCA_017445665.1 Butyrivibrio sp.
CGTATTGCTAAATTTGAACGGGACTACAGCTACGGTGGCTCCTTTATTTTTTGGGGGATGATAGTGCTTGCTGTTGGAATCCTTGGCCTGATAGTCAATAATTCGAGGCTGGACTATCCCGAGATCGATGCGGAGGTGACGGGAGCGGAACTCCAGCATGAGGCAGATCCGGAGGACAAAGCAGATACTGATACCTACAGGCTCAATATCAGGTACACCGTGGACGGGGTAGAGTACGAAACAGTTTATGAGAATGGGCCAATGAGGGAGGTCGGAGATACCATCAAGATAGACTATGATCCTTCAGACCCTTCCAAGATAGGAACACATACAGCAGCGTGGTTTCCGTATCTGATAATCGCTGCAGGAGTTGTGGCAATTATCGGTGGCATCATCAGCATTATAAGAAATTATGAAAAGAACAGAAGATTAAAAGAACAAGAGGAGGAATGGAGTAATGGCCAAAACTTATAAATTCGAGCAGGAGAGGAAGTTTTTAAAGGCAGGTTATTTCATGAAAGATCAGGACGGGAACATGGTCTATGAGGCAAAGATGCTGACTCAACCCCTGATCGGAGCCTACGATTTTGACTTTATCAATCACCTGACAAACAGAACTGAATCCCACAAAGTGTCCAAAACCGTAACAGTGCAGATGAATGAGGGATTAAATACTAAATCCTGGTTTAAGCTTAACGGAGAAAATATCTGGGACTATCTTCACGAACTTGGTATAAGGATCGATTCACATATGAGTAAGGATAAGTTCGGCCTGACCTACAACGTGACCTTAAAGGGCCAGCCTATGGCCGTGATCGCAACATCATCTCCCGGCGGTAAAAGTCCCATCACTGTAAAAAATTTCCTGGATGTGACAGTTGAAGATGACAAGGATCTTGATCTGGCATTTCTGGTTGCCTTTGCAGCCGCAAGGACAGAGCAGTCTTTCCTCAGCTGATGAGCTGCTCCCGCTTTACTTTTTTGAGCTTTGGTTCAGACTGTATAATATGTTATACTTAGAGATGATTATCAAAGTTTTGGGGTGAGCCGTGAGAGAGATTATTGATCAGCTTTTACAGGGGAAATATATGTATGCCCAGAGGAGTCTGGACTTCTCAACGGGCCGTGTTGAGCTGAGTTTAGAGCCCGGAGAGGTCGTCGAAGGCTCTTTTACCATATTCGGATCTGAGAATGCGCCGGTATACGGCCATGTTTCATCGACAGAGATCAGAATGGAAGTCCTTACGGGGGATTTTTCGGGATCCCCCTATGAGGTTTCTTACAGATTTAATGCCAGGGGAATGTCCCAGGGGGATGTTCTTAAGGGGCAGTTCAGGATCGTTTCAAATCAGGGAGAATATGTTCTTCCTTTCGTAGCCACTGTGCGTCTGGATCATATTGCATCCAGCCTCGGTGACATCAAGAATCTATTTCATTTTGCAAATTTAGCTAAGACAGACTGGGATGAGGCGGTAAACCTCTTTTATTCCCGTGACTTCATTTCTGTGTTTAAGGGAAATGACGCCCAGTATGAGAGTCTCTACAGGGGACTTTGTGTGGGCGGCGACAATGTCCAGAATGTCGAGGAGTTCCTTATCTCCATCAACAAGAAGCAGCCTGTTCAGTTCATTCTTGATCAGGAGGAGATGCAGATAGACTTTACGGGTCTTTCTCATGAGCATGGCATCATAATAACCAGACACGGCTGGGGATATACGCATCTTCTGGCCGATGTGGATGGGGACTTCATAGCTCTTGATAAATATGAGATCGGTGAGGACGATTTTACGGGATCTTCCTGCAGACTTAAGCTCAGGCTTCGCACCGATAAGCTCCACGAGGGCAATAACTTTGGCAGGATCACTTTCTACAACAATTTTGTGAAGGTGGTATTCCCTGTGACGGTTTCCGTGGAGCTGGAGCAGAGGCACCTTACGGCCGATTATCAGGAGATGAAAAGGCTCACGGTCGAGCTCGTCAGAGTATATGAGAACTTCAGCTGCAAGAAGATAACTTCCAGGGCGTGGCTGTCAGAAACCGGCAAGATCATCGCCAAGATGAATGCCATTGACGATAAGGACCTGGAAGTCAGACTCTACACAGCTCATTACTACATAACAGCCGGAAGGACCAATGAAGGCAAGTGGATCCTTGATCAAGCGGCAAAAGAGGCACTGGATGCCCCGGGAGATACTCTCTACAGCTACTATCTCTACCTTACAACTCTCTGCAGCAGAGAAGATGCCTTTATCAATGATGTCTCCGAGAGACTTGAGGGAATATTCAGGAGAAACCCGGATAACTGGCGTATAGCATGGCTTCTTCAATATGTTTCGGAGGAGTACACCTCATCAAGCCCCAGAAAGTGGATGATGCTGGAGGAGCAGTTCACACTTGGCTGCAGAAGCCCGATCCTCTACCTTGAGGCCATGAATCTCTTAAATGACACGCCATCGATACTTACACATCTTGATGATTACGAGCTCTACGTCCTTGAATACGGCGCCAAGAGACAGATAATAAGTCTGAATCTCATTGATCAGATAGTTTATCTGTCAATTCGCGTGCGCAATTTTGACCCGAGGCTCTTCAGAATACTTAAGGCCTGCTATGAGATCAAGGAAAACGACGAGGTTCTTGAGTCCATAGTTTCCCTTCTCATCAAGGGCGGCAAGACAGAAAACTATGCCTTTGAGTGGTACAGAAAAGGCGTTGAGAGAGAACTTCGCATAACAAGGCTCTACGAGTATTACATGATGTCCATCTACACTGATGATGACGGCCTTCTGCCCTGTGAGATCAGCAAGATGGTGCTGATGTATTTCTCGTACCAGAGCGACCTTGAATACGACAAGAATGCAATACTTTACAGATATATCCATGAGCACAAGGAGGACTACCCTGAGCTTTACGACTCATATGTGCCTCAGATCGAGAAGTACCTTATGGCTCAGCTGGACAAGGGCAGGATAACCAAGGATCTTGGCTATCTATACAAGAACCTTCTCACAAGACAGATGGTTGATGCCGCCAATGCCTCCAAGGTGCTCTCAGTTCTTTATACCTCTCAGATCCGTGTTTCGGACAAAAGAGTAAACGGCGTTATTGTAGTTTACGACAAGTGCGAGAGGGAGATGCGCTACCCGGTAGTAGACGGAGTGGCCTATGTTCCGCTTTACGGCAATGATTATGCGGTTCTTTTGACGGATCACGAAGACAACAGATATGCATCCAGTATCCCGTATACGAATGTGAGACTGATGCTTCCCGGTAAGCTCGCTTCCTATGCGATCCCGTATATCCAGAAGGGAAAAGAGAATCTGGATCTGTTCTTGTGCGACCTGGGCAAAAATGCGTATACCATCGATATGGACAACGTTGGCAGATACCGCGATCTGGCAAGCTCAGAGCTTGTGCGCTTAAAATGCAGAAATGAGATCAGAGGAAATCTGGTTCATTTCTATTATGACAACGATTTTACAAGGCAGCTTACCGAATACCTGCTTGATATAGATCCCAAGGACCTCTCCACATCAGAGAGGAGCGAGATCCTGGAGCTCATGGTAATGTCAGGACTTTACGACAGATCCCTTGAATGGATCAAGGAGTACGGAACCTACGGCATCGATGCCAAGGTAATACTCCGCCTCTGCGTAAGACTCCTCGACAGGGGGAGTCTTGAGACTTCGGCAAAAGAGATCGAGATTGCCCACTACGCCTTTACCTGCGGTAAGTATGACGAGCAGCTTCTCAACTACCTTATTGCAGGCTTTAACGGCACGATCAAGGAGATGAGGGATATCTGGAAGGCGGCTGAGTCCTTTGGACTTGACACCTACAGTCTCTCCGAGAGGATGCTGATACAGATGCTCTACAGCGGATCTTACATTGGCGAGAAGATCGAGGTGTTCAGGAGCTATGTAAACAGCGGCGCCAATACTGACGTTGAGATTGCTTTTATAACTCAGAGCGCCTATGACTATTTTGTCCACGGAAGTGTTACGGACAAATATGTCTTTGACCGCATTGAGAGGCTTAGCCTTGAGAACATGCCACTGTCACCGGTCTGCAAACTGGCCTACCTTCGCTATTATGCAGTGGACAAAAAGTCTGATGAGGAGATCAATGAGGAAGTGGCGGCAGGCTACATGAAAGTACTTCTGTCAAAAGACATTTTCTTCCCCTTCTACACAGAGTATGAGGAACTGCTTCCCGACATGGTGCAGTTTATTGATAAGACGATGATAGAATACAGGACTGCTCCCGGAAGGCACTGCGTTGTTCATTACAGACTGGACAACGATGTTGTGGGAGAGTACAGGACTTCAGAGATGAAGGAGATGTTTGACGGCATTTACGTCACAGATTTCATTCTCTTTTTCGGCGAGCAGATGCAGTATTACATCACAGAAGATGGTCAGGAGGAAGGTTCTCTTACTGAGAGCGGAACTATCCAGAAGAGTGACATCACAGGCGGTCAGTCTTCTTCCAGATACAGCCTTATCAATGATGTCATGATCGGTGAGACTCTTCAGGACTATGACACTGTGGATGCTTTGATATCTGAGTACTTCAAGAAGAAATTCATTTGTGAGAAACTGTTCACCCCGCTTGAGCAGCAGAGTGAGGAAGGATAATAGTTTATGTTGTTTGGAAATTCTGATACAAGGCGCTTTGTGCTGGGATATGATCTGGGTGAAAAAGTCTCTCAGATAAGCTATCTTGCATCCGATGCAGATATGCCCGAAACCCTCTCAGTACTGGCCGGCTCAGAACTTTATAATATTCCCACCGTTCTTTGCAAGAGAAAAGACGTTAACCAGTGGTTCTACGGCAAAGAAGCTTCAAGACATATTGAAGACGGGGACGGGTACGAGGTGAGCGGACTTATTGCCGCAGCCAAGGACGGTAAGCCTGTAACGGTTGGAAACACTGAATATGATCCGATAGCTCTTTTGACCCTTTTTGTAAAAAGAAGTTTATCCCTTCTGTCCATGGAGGTTTCCCTGGACAACGTGGATGCCATCATGTTCACCGTAAAGAGTCTTGACCACAGGATGGTCCAGGTTTTGAACGCTGTGACTACGGCGCTGGAGCTGGGGACTTCAAATATCTTTTACCAGAGCCATGAAGAGAGCTTTTACAATTATATGCTCTATCAGCCCGAGGATCTGACGCATCACACGATCCTGGCCTGCGACTACGACCACGAGGAGCTCTCGGTCTATGAGATGGCTCTCAACTACAACACTAAGCCCGTTGTGGCGACGATAGATGTTCAGACCTACGATGATCTGCGGCTTGATGCAGAGGGATTTCCCAAGGATGCGGCTCTTTTCCACAAGACCTGTGAGAGGCTTGATGATGAGTTCCTTACGATCATGCAGAAGGTTTGCGGGGAGAAGGTCATCTCAACGATCTTCCTTCTGGGAGACGGCTTCAGGGAGAAGTGGCCAAAGAGATCACTGGAGTTTCTCTGCAGGACAAGAAGGGTGTTCCAGGGCAACAACCTCTTTAGCAAAGGTGCCAGCATCGCTGCCAGGGAGAGGATTCGCCCCAGTGGTAATGCTTCAAGATTTGTCTTTCTGGGCGAGGACAAGCTAAAGGCCAACCTTGGAATGAAGCTTTTAAAGTGCGGGACCGAGGTCTACCACGCCATCCTTGATGCCGGTGTAAACTGGTACGAGGCCGGAACGACCTTTGATATAATCATGGATCCCAGTGGGATCCTCAACATTGAAGTTACTCCCCTTACGGGCAAGATGCCCAGGATAGTCCAGCTTTATCTGGATGGTCTTGAAAAGAGACCGCCAAGGGCTACAAGGCTTCGCATTGCTTTTAGCATGGGAAGTGTAAATGAAGTAAATGTCAAGGTGACGGACCTTGGCTTTGGCGAGCTGTTCCCGGC
>JAFSTR010000020.1 GCA_017445665.1 Butyrivibrio sp.
ACTTTGCCTCTTCCGGAATGGGAGCTGCGCCATGGTGTACCCCTTGTGTTACAGGGCACATGTTTTTTACCTCTGTTGAGTAAATCATGTGAAAATCTCCTTTCGTATTGTAAAGTAATTTGCATTACTCACTCACGTTTTTTAGCATGTCTTGCCCATGCCAATACTTATTTTTGCATAAAACAAAGCACTTTTCAACAGATATGACAGAAATTTAACATTTATTTTAGTGTCAGATGTATTTGTATACATCATCGTAGTCATACGCCGAAATTACCCGTACTATATTGTCTACTCTCTCCTGTTCATCCTCGGGAACAACAGCGTCCTTTAAAAGTGCTCCTATGGATTCGACCTCTTTGTAGTGGCCGTTATCCACATGGGACTTAAGACTCACATAGATATTCTTAAGTTCGCTCCTGTCAAAGATTGTCTTTCCATCCGCAGTAACATTTTTTTCATCAGGGATCACCAACTTGCCGATGAGATCCCTATATAGGAGCATGAGCTCTGAGAGTCCGTTGATCAGTGTATCCTCATCTCCAATCCTGCCTGCCTTTTCAAGCCTCTCGGCCAGATCTGCCAGTTCAGAAGCACCTATAGTCCTTGAAGAACTCTTTATTCCATGTACCATGGTAGTGAGGTTTAATATATCCCTCTGCTCCCAGTATTTCTCGATGTCGGAAATAGTCTGAGGTGCAGATTCCTTGTAAGTACGCAGGGTCTCAAGATAAGACGCCTTGTCTCCACAGTGCTTGATCCCTATGAATACGTTAAGTCCCTCAAGCTCATACAAAGCCATCGGAATCTCATCGCTTCTGCCTGTACTCTTCTCTGCTTCAACGGCCGGAAGTATCTTGTCTTTCGGAAGATACCTGATGATCATATCCTCAAGATCCGGCGGATTGATGGGCTTAGCCAGATAGTCATCAAATCCCGCAGATATGTAGACCTCTCTCATTCCCGCTATGGCATTTGCCGTCAGACATACAACGGGGGTCTCGATGTTGGGATTGTCCTTCATGGCCTTTAGCTCTTTTAATGCCTCGATACCGTCTTTATACGGCATCATGTGATCAAGGAAGATCATATCGTACTTTTTCTTCATTGAGCGCTCAAGGCACTCGTCGGCACTGTTAGCCTCATCAATGCGAAGTCTGGTATGCTTAAGAAGATTCTTAAATACCGTGAGATTAACAGGTGTATCATCAACAACCAGAACATTAGCTTCCGGTGCAGTAAATTTCTCCTTGTATTTCTTTCTCTCAACAATGGACTTTCTGAAGGCAGCTTCGAAATCACCGACGCCATCCCATTTAAGGACTTCCTGCTTGAGAGTAAAGCTGAATGTCGATCCGACTCCGTACTCACTCTCAACCTCCAGAGTTGAGCCCATGAGGTTTAAAAGCCTCTGGGTAATGGTTATTCCCAGGCCGGTCCCCTCAACACCCTGATTCTTCTTTGAATCAAGTCTCTCAAAGGCCTCAAAGATCCTGCTGATCTCCTCTTCCTTTATTCCTATTCCGGTATCTTTTACACTGAAGTTCAAAAGAACGCTCTTCTCATTGCCCGGGATTTTTGCAAATCCAAGGCCTATGGTGACAGTGCCTTCCTTGGTGTATTTCACGGCATTGGTGATGAGGTTTGTAACAGCCTGCTTGATCCTTATCTCATCACCCCTCAGGTAATTCGGCAGTCCACTGTCTATATTGAGCTCCAGCAAAAGACCTTTCTCCTCCGTCATGGACTTTGCAATGTTCACAAGATCGTTGAGTACGGAAGATGTCTCATATTCCACCGGTATGATCTCCATCTTGCCGGCTTCAATCTTTGTAAAGTCAAGAATATCGTTGATAAGTCCCAGAAGAGTTTTTCCGGAAGACAATATATGCCCGGAATACTCAAGGATATTTTCGTCCTTACTCTCCCTCAGGATCATCTCATTCATGCTGAGGATCGAGTTCATTGGAGTCCTGATATCATGGGACATGGATGAAAGGAAATCATCCTTTGCTTTGTTGGCTTCCTCAGCCTCCTTTACGGCTATTCCGAGCTGTATATTCTTTTTCTGCAGCTCTTTTGCGTCAGCTTCTCTCTCGATGGCACGCTTTTTATTGGACCATACTTCCTTGATGAGGGAGGCCACGATAATAGCGGAAATAACAAATACGATCAACAGTGCAAACCACATGTTATCAAGAATTGAATCCTTGAGATCGTATCTGTAGAGATCACCGGAATACCTAAGAGCCATATCCTGGATCTGGTCGATCCCGACCACGTTCAGTCCTCTGTTTAAGAGCTTTAAAAGGCCCGCGTCACCTATATGCACTCCAAAGCACCTGTCATCTGTGATATTCTGCTGTTTAACGGACAGTTCTCTGTACTTGCGGTTCTTAAGGATATTATTGACGCGCATTCCGTTCAGAGTAGTACAGCCTGCCTCACCATGAAGGACTGCTGAAAGAGCATCATCGATGGTATCATAGAAAGTCACCTGCGCATTGGGGAAATTGGTCTTAACATAATAGTACTGCATGCTGTTGTTCTTATTCAGAGCAAAAGATGACAGCTTGGATTCGGTGTAATCACCGTGATAAACAATTGCTGTGGTTGATGAGAGCACGGGATTTGTCTGATAAATATTGTTCTCTTCAGAGAAATAGAATCCGCCTCCCACAGGAAATGCAGCATCTATCACCTGCTCTCCGACAGCGGCTATCATATCTTCATATTTATCAAATCCGACATAATCAATCGAAAGTTCGTTGACTCCCAGCTCACGTAACATCTCCGGCATCAGATCCCTGATAAAACCGGTAACATTTCCGCTTTCATCTGTATCAGAATAAGGTAGATAGTTGTTCAGATATCCCACCACCAGAGTATTGTGTGATGAAAGCCATTTCTTTTCAGCATCTGAAAAACTCCTGCTGGCAATACTTGACGGGTAATACTTGATGTTAAGAGCGTTAATATAATTGGGCTCCTCTATCACGATCTGCTCCTGGGCCTCGTTAAGGTCATTCAGAAGATCCTGCCTGTTTATATTGACGCAAAGATAATAATCGGTAGATCCGATGGCATATAAGAGCTCAGCGTCGTTTCTGTTGTATGTACCGTTGCTCTCGGCAACATAAACATCCACATCCCCTTTATCAAAGGCCTCTACCATCTCATCGGCCGATTTATAAGTCACAACATTTGCTACTATACTATGTCCTTCCAGAAACTGCTTAAGAGTATCGACAATCGCACTTTCCTGGACACCGATCCTCTTTCCTGACAAGGATGTTGGTGAAGTATTTATTGATTCATCAATAGAGTGCTTCACAAGATTATAGGTTTCTCTTCCCATGGAGTATCTGGGATAGCCTATGATCCCGTCACGCTCCGGAGTGTAGGCAAGACCTGCCAGAAGGTCTATGTCTCCGTTGAGAAGCTTGCGATACAGATCAGCAAAGCTGCCGTAGACATACTCATAATTCCAGCCGGTATATTCCGAGAGTTTCTGATAATACTCATATGCATACCCCTTGCGCACAAGGCCCTCTCCCGCGCCTTCCTGGAATATCTCGTTTTCAAAGTAGCCAACCTTAACGGTCTTTGACTCATCGGCTGCATAAACGATCGGTGCCGGCTTGATGGAAGCCAGTATCATACAGATTGCAATAATAAAAAGTGTTAATGCTCTTCTCTTTTTACTTGCTTTGTGCTCTTCCATTCTTCTTTTCCTTTTTTGTGGTTTTGTAAAAAGGTGCCACATAGTCAAACCTGGACTTTAAAGCATTTCTGTAATCGTTTTGCTTGACCATGTTAGTTCTTTTTGTAACAAAATCATTGAGCTTATTCTGATACTCCTCTTCGGATATGGATCCGTCGGCAACACCTGTAAGCCCCTTCTCCCAGCTCGCGGTAAGTGCAGGGTTGAGCATGGGCTTCATGGAACAAAGTACCGTCTCATATACCATCTCTCCCATCTGAGTGGGAGTTATTATCTGTGTTTTCTTGTTGAGGTTCAGATACTTGATATTTACAAGCTTGGTCAGGATTCCTGCTCTTGTGGCACTTGTGCCGATCCCGGAGCCCTTGATCTGAGCGCGCAGTTCCTCATCCTCGATAAACTGTCCGGCATTTTCCATGGTAAGAATGATCGTTCCGGAGTTGTACCTCTTTGGAGGAGAAGTCTCTCCCTCCTTGATCTCAAAGGATGATACCGTCAGCTCATCGCCCTTTTTGATCTTCTTAAGATACTCAAAGAGCTCTTCATCTGTAACAGTCTGTTCTGCCTCATCACCTTCTTTGGATGAGTCCTCATCGCCATCCTTATCCTTGTCCTTCTTTTTGAAGAAAGAATAGTCCATTACATGAAGATAGCCCTTGCCCGTAAGGATCTTGAAATTGGCAAAAAAGTGTTCTCTCTTACCCTCATTATCAAGGTTTGGCAGCGACAGTTCCAAAGCGACCTTCTGATATGTGGCAGGTGGATAAAAAACTGCAAGAAATCTCCTTACTATTATCTCATAAACCTTGGCAGATGTGGGACTTAATGAAGAGATTGCCGAAAGTCCCTGTCCGGTCGGAATAATGGCATAGTGATCGGTTATTGCTTTATCATTCACATATCTGGTCTTCTCAATGCCCTTGTAGGATTCATGCTGAAGAATGGCTCTTGCAAATACGCTGCAGGGCTCATATGATGTCAGTCCCTTGATGTTCTGGCTTATGACCTTGGCTATGGCAGATGACATTACTCTGGCGTCGGTTCTCGGATATGTGGTCAGCTTTTTCTCATAGAGTTCCTGGGCAATGGCCAGTGTCTCATCGGGATTGATCTTAAAAAATCTCGAGCAGTCGTTCTGAAGCTCTGCCAGGTTGTACAAAAGCGGCGGATTCTTGACTTCCTTTTTGGTCTCGCACTTTTCAACGCAGGCGCTCCTGTCAGAAGTTCCCACTTCCCTTATCAGCTTTTCAGCGTTCTCTTTTGCCTTAAAGCCTTTCTCACTGTACAGCTCAGGAGAGCCGTCGAAGTGGGAATCGGGAGTCACTCTCCACTCTGCATCGCACTTCTTGCCGTTTATCATTGCCCCGCCAAGAACTCGGTAGAAAGGTGTCTTGACAAAGTTTCTGATCTCCCTCTCCCTGTCAACAACAATACCGAGAACGCAGGTCATAACTCGACCCACGCTGATGACGCACTTATCAAGTCCAAGGTAGTTCTTGATGGAATACGCATATCTGAGGGTGAGCGCCCTCGAGAAATTGATGCCCATCAGATAATCTTCCTTGGCGCGTAGAAAAGCGGAAGCACCAAGATTGTCGTACTCACTATCATCCTTGGCTTCCCTGATACCTCTTAAGATCTCATCCTCTGTCTGGGAGTCGATCCATACACGTTTTCTCTTTTTGCCCTTAACATTAGCCTGCATGTCAACAAGACGATAAATATATTCACCCTCTCTTCCCGAGTCGGTGCATATATAGATTGTTTCCACATCATCTCTGTTAAGTAATCCCTTTACAATGTTGAACTGTTTTGAGACATTCCTGATGACTTCATACTTGTAGTCACCCGGAATAAATGGAAGTGTGTCAAAAGACCACTTAGCGTACTTCTCATCATAGACCTCAGGATAGCTCATGGTTACCAGATGTCCGACACACCATGTAACAATAGCTTCGTCAGACTCCAGGTAACCATCTCTCCTGGAAAAATTTATTTTCAGTGCACTTGCAAAAGCCTGTGCCACGCTGGGTTTCTCAGCGATATAAACAGATTTATTAGCCATTAGTCAGCTCGTCTATCCCTATCAGCTTCAGCTTACTGCCCGGCTTAAGTGACGCATCGATGATCCAATCGTCAAAGCCCGCTGTAGAAAAGAGATAGATAACATCTCCCTCAAGTCTTGCTTTTTTTGCGCAGTATTCAAGCTGATCGAGATCCGCATGGGTAATCTGTTTTTGCCATGAACAGATTCCAAGAGCAGTATCTCCCATGTCACTCTGAGCTATTATGTCAATGTTACCTTCCTTGCCTATCCACTCGCCCTCATCTCCGATCTCAAAGGGGAAAAGACCTCTCTCCTCGAGCCTGAAAATATACTCACGGCAGACATCTCTGAAGTGCTCATCAGCGTAGCTTTGAATTCCTGCAGATATAAATATATCATAAAATTTGTCCGCAGGCATCTGTAACAAACTGCTCTCATTCGGGAAGATAAACCTGAAGTAAAAGTCCAGTAACGGGTCCTGTATCTTGTACACACCCTTCATTACATTTTCTCTTCCGGCGTTTCCGAATGAATATGCTTTATAAGCAAAATCATGGTGTATGAGTGTCTTCAGGTAAACGGAAATCTTGGCTCTTGAAAAGCCTGTGGCATGGTAAATGTCATTGAGCTTGTTGGCTCCCGATGCCATCTCCGAGAGAATTGTATGATAGACCGATGTCTCCCTGAGGCTGTACTGCGTTAGGCGAAGCGCCTCTCCGTAGAGGAATGATCCGGGATCAAGGATATTCTTGCAGACATTCTCTTTAAAAGAAAGCGAGTCATCAAAATATCTCCAGAGCAGTGTCTGTCCGCCAAGAACAGAATAGGTAAGAACCGCGTCCTTATAAGGCATATTTCTGAAATATCCCCTGAGCTCCGAAAAAGGCAGAGGCTTGATCTTCCTGAATCCCGCAAGATTTGAGGAAAGTTTGCCAAGGCTTGCGACCATGCTGTTCTCTACCCAGGACACGTCGTTACTTACCAGAAGAACAAGGATCTGTCTGAACTTGCCGTTTTTCTCGACAAAGTTTACCAGCTCCTTCATAAAACTGTCTGATGATTTTATTATGTACTCGAAATTCTTTATGACAAAGATAACGGGATTTCTGCCCGCATTTCCGATGGCAAGATCGAAAATATCAGTGTAGGCGGGATTCTCTCCAAGACTGTGCTTGTTGTCCATAAGCTCTTTTTCCCAGAGCCTTATCTGCTCCCTGCCCGATACTGATCTTGCTGAATAAAAGACACTTCTTCTATTCTCAATGAATTTAAAGAGCAGTGAGTTCAGCTCCACATTCCTGTGTCCGTAGACCACAAGAATGTTAGAGCGACCACTGTCATAATATCTGTTTAAAAAAGCCAGATCGATTTTTCTGATTTCTTCCATAAGCCTTCACTTTGTATGAATTATTTTTTGTTAATGTAACCGCTGGCCTTAAGAAGCTCTGCACACTCAACAGCACCGCCTGCTGCTCCTCTGAGTGTATTGTGTGAAAGACCTACAAACTTCCAGTCATAGATGGTATCCTCACGAAGTCTTCCGATGCTTACGCCCATACCGTTCTCATAGTTGACATCAAGAGTAACCTGAGGTCTGTTATCCTCCTGCATGTACTGGATGAACTGCTTAGGAGCACTTGGAAGACCAAGCTCCTGAGGAAGTCCCTTGAAGCTTTCAAGCTTCTTGATAAGTTGCTCCTTGGTAGGATTCTTTTTGAACTTAACGAAAGCTGCTGCTGTATGTCCGTAAAGAACAGGAATTCTGATGCACTGGCATGTGATCTTAACATCATCGGCGGGAACGATAACGCCGTTCTCAATCCTGCCCCAGATACGAAGAGGCTCTTTTTCTGACTTCTCTTCCTCACCTGAAATAAAAGGAATAACATTGCCGACCATCTCAGGCCACTCCTCGAAGTTCTTGCCTGCGCCGGAAATTGCCTGGTATGTGGTAGCAACTACCTCGTATGGCTCAAACTCCTTCCATGCAGTAAGAGCAGGTGTGTAGCTCTGGATTGAGCAGTTTGGCTTAACAGCGATAAAGCCGTTCTTGGTTCCGAGTCTCTTTTTCTGGAACTCAATAACATCCATATGGTCGGGGTTGATCTCAGGAATGATCATAGGTACATCCGGAGTCCATCTGTGAGCTGAGTTGTTTGAAACAACCGGAGTCTCAGTCTTGGCATATTCTTCCTCAATGGCCTTGATCTCATCCTTGGACATATTTACAGCTGAAAGAACAAAATCAACATCCTCTGAAACAGCCTTAACATCTGTTACATCCTTGATAACGATGTTCTTTACAGAATCAGGCATGGGATTTTCCATTTTCCATCTTGCGCCAACTGACTCTTCGTAGGTCTTGCCGGCAGAACGTGGGCTTGCTGCAATTGTAGTAACCTCAAACCATGGGTGGTTCTCAATAATAGAGATAAACCTCTGTCCTACCATTCCGGTTCCGCCAAGAACCGCTACCTTTAACTTGTCGCTCATAATAGTTACTCCTCTCATATTCCTTTTTTCGTTTTTATTTAAAGCTAAAAGATGATAAGAATTCATCGTTTGCCTTAATCACATTCTTCATTACCTCAGGGCTGGGTGCTCCGACGGTAAGTCTCTTTTCAACACAGGTCTTAAGAGAAATTGCATCATAGATATCCTCGGAAAAGAGCTCTGAGAACTCCTGAAGCTGTGAAAGACTCAGGTCATCGATCGCACATCCCTTATCTATGCAGTAAAGAACAAGTCTTCCGATAACCGAGTGTGCGTCTCTGAAAGGCATTCCCTTGTTTACCAGGTAATCAGCCGCATCTGTGGCATTTGTAAAGCCCTTGGTTGCACTCTTTTCCATGTTCTCTTTATTGAATTTCAAGGTCCTGAGCATGTCGGTAAAGAGCATCAGGCAGTTTCTCACAGTGTCCATGGCATCAAATGCTGCCTCTTTATCCTCCTGCATGTCCTTGTTGTAAGCAAGCGGTATTCCCTTCATGGTTGTAAGAAGTGACATGAGATCTCCGTATACTCTTCCTGTCTTACCTCTTACCAGCTCTGCGATATCAGGGTTCTTTTTCTGGGGCATGATGCTGCTTCCTGTAGAATATGCATCATCTATCTCCACAAACCTGTACTCATTGGAGTTCCAGATGATTATCTCCTCTGAGAGCCTTGATAAGTGCATCATTATTGTGGAAAGAGCTGACATATACTCGATCAGATAATCCCTGTCCGATACCGAATCCATGCTGTTAAGGGTTGGTCCCTCAAAGTCAAGAAGCTCTGCCACATAGTCCCTGTCCAGTGGATAAGTGGTTCCTGCAAGCGCTCCGGCGCCCAAAGGACAGTAATTCATTCTCTTATATATATCCTTCATTCTGAGAAGGTCTCTTTTAAACATCTCAAAGTAAGCGCCGAGGTGATGAGCAAGTGTCACGGGCTGAGCCTTCTGAAGGTGAGTAAATCCCGGCATGTAGGTCTTAAGATTATCCTTCATGATATCCATAAGGCACTTTAAAGTCTCCTCAAGAAGTCTTGCAGTATTCTCAACCTCTCCCCTGCAGTAGAGCCTCATATCAAGGGCTACCTGGTCATTTCTGCTTCTGCCTGTGTGGACCTTCTTGCCGGCATCTCCTATCCTGTCTATGAGATTCGCCTCCAAAAAGCTGTGGATGTCCTCATACTTATCTGTTATTTCAAGCTTACCATCTTTCACATCGGAAAGGATTGCATCAAGTCCGCAAATAATGGCATTCTTCTCATCCTCGGAGATTATCCCCTGTTTGGCCAGCATGGTTGCATGTGCCTTGCTGCCCTTTACATCCACCTCAAGGAATCTCTGATCAAAAGAAATAGATGCGTTAAAAGTCCACGCCAGTTCATTGATGCTGCCTGTAAATCTTCCGCCCCATAGCTGTGCCATCTGATGCCTCCATTACTGTGATGTGTTAAAGTCTCAAAAATTATAATCCAAACTTAACATACAATCAAGTCTTAAACAATCGCTCTTTTTCACAAAAAATACTGCCGGAGATAACTCCGGCAGTACGTTTTTTACAATCAGCCCTAGAGAACAACGATATTCTCTTTATTTGCATCCGTCTTAAATATCATCTTATCATAGGTCCTTCGGTCGCTCTCAAGCCTGTATATCACACCCGAAATGACGAATATAGTGTTTGCATAGGCCATCTCGGTGATAACGGCACTTGCTCCGTTACTCTTGTTTATCTCCTCATCCAGACCTGCAATCTCAGCCTTCAGCTCTTTTATCCTTATCTCCTTACTTGCAACAGCTGCGTTTATCTTAACCTTCCACTGCATAAGCTCGCGGTTTCCGGCTCCGACTTCCTTAAGCCTCTCCTTCTCGGTATTTAATGTGGCAAGCTGTTCCTCCTCTCTGACAAGGCTCTTTTGAGCGTTATTGTACTTGGAAAGGATGTTGGAGTTTACGCCCAGGTTGATGATGGTTCTTGCTCCCGACTTATTTCCTACAGAAGCTGCTTCTATTCCGTATATGCTGTTTATGCTTCCGCCATAGATCATGCCTACTCTTCCGTAGGTCTTAACATAACCTCTGGCCTCAACCTTACAGTTGATAAAATAGTTTGCGGAAATATTCTCACCAACGATGGTGGCGCCTTCAAAATACTTGGCGCATACATCGCCCTTTGCATTGATACCGCCTCTTATCGGACATGTAACGCCGCCCTTTACAATAACCTCCCCGCCGGAAGTCACCTCTGAGCTCTCAAGATGTCCGCCTATGATAACATCGCCGGTAGCCTCTATGACGCTTCCGGAAAAGACATCTCCGACTACAAATACTGTACCGTCGTACTTGATCTTTTTGTCGGTGATCCTGACCTCCTGAACAACCATGAGCTTGGTGATCTCAACTTTGCCGTCCACCATCCTTATGGCTCCGGTATAAGTAGCAACGTAACTTACCCTGTCACTCATGATCATAAATCCGGTGCCCTTAAGGATCGGTATCTCTTTTCCCGGAACAGCTTTTATAAAATTACCGAATACGTCGTATCCGTTGGTACCCTTGGTGGCGCGGTGATACTCAGCTATCTTGTCTCCGACCTTTACCTGCTGAAGGCATTTCATCTTATCAAGGTCGGCCGTTCCATCCCTTAAGACTTCAGGCTCCATTTCCTGCGAGGTATCAAAGAAATACTCATAATAACCGTTTCTGCCGTGTACGACCTCCATTCCTGTCGCGATAAGGCTCCTGACAACGGGCTTTCCTTCTTCTGCAATCTTCTTTATCGCTTCTCTGTCCAGACCATAGACAACCTTGGCCCTTTTGAGGAACTTATAGATGATGTCCTCAGTATACTTCTTGCCGTCCATTCTCTGAGGCAGAGTCAGAAAGCACATCATGTTGCCTTCCTCAAAGTTAAGGTAAGTGTCACGGTGCTCTAACATATTATTTACAAAGGCATCCTCTTCGGAGATCGTGCCGGGTGCACCTTTTGCAGTATCGGCATCAAAGGCTCCCTGATCTGCCCTGTCAAAAGTCCCGGCAATCATTTTCTGACGAATGCGGCGCATATCCTTCGCCGTATACATCAGTGACGAATATCTGGTAATATCCAGACTCTCTTCAAGTCCCAGACGGATCTCTCTCATCTGATCGGCGTTATATAAAGGCTTACAATATGGCTTTATATCAATCTGATGCTCAAGACCTGTTCGCATCTCATACATCTGTTGCCAGCCATAGTCAACATTTGCATACTGCTTGACATCAACGCCGTTTTCAAGACCTAATCTGATCTCTCTTATGGAATCACCACGCATGTCCGGGGTGATGAAATCATCGATAGGAAGGCCCTCTTTTAAGGCAATCCTTACCTGTTCGAGCTGTTCGTCGTCGAATCTCCTGGCAAGATATTTGGAGATATCGACTTTATCTACATATGCCTTATGCATCTGATTCAATATGCCGGCATTGTAATTGTCTATGTCCTTCTGTTCAAAGACAAGCCCGTCCTCGGCACTCTCTCTTATAGCCCTCATTTTCAGATAAGGCATACTGACATGCGCATAATTAGAGATATCTATTCCGGCCTGAAGGCCCTTTCTTATCTCTCTCATCTGGAGCGCTACAAAGGCAGGATCCTGGTAAAAGATAATGGGGACCGGATCACTCTTTGAAAGGCCGCGTCTGATCTCGCGCATCTGATCTGCAAAATATATTTTCTTTGCGAAGGGGCTTACATCAATCCCTTCATTAAGTCCCTGTCTTATCTGGGCAAGCTGAGTCGTATCAAACCCCTGCGCCCTGTATGAAGACATATCGATTCCCTGAAACATTTCAAGGCGCAGCTCTTCCATGTCCAGCCAGGACAACTTAGGATCCATGTATTTACTGACATCTACCTTGTCTGCCATGCCTTTTCTTATTTCTGAAAGCTGAAGGGTATTAAACTTCAGATCCTTGAGCTTCTGGACATCAGCTCCCATCTCCTGACAGAGCTTAAGCTCTGTCTCATAGGAATTACCGCCAAAAACATCCAGTCCTGAATATGAACTTGAAGCAGATCTTTCGTTAAGTAAATTTGCCATAGATACCTCAGGTAGATAATGCTATCGATACTCCCTTATATTATAAATCAATATATCGTGCAAATGCACTATTAATTGACTTCTTTTCTGCATTCCGTTAGACTTATTTTATAAATTATTTATATTAAGAAGGTAGGGGAAATAGTGAAAGACTTAAAGCATCTGATTTTCTTTGAAAATCTGCTCCTTGAGGCAAACAATGAGCTGATTCAAAAAGCGCAGGCAGAGGGCTCTATTTGTGTTGCCTACACCTGCGAAAACACTCCTGAACCACTCCTTAATCTTCCGGGGTGTTTCTCTGCACGACTCCGTGCACCAAGGACAGGTTCCTTGGACATATCCACTTACTACATGACAAGTTTTCTGTGTGAGTACAGTCGTGCTCTTTTGGAGCGCGCAATTGAAGGCGGCTACAATTTTGCAGACGCCATCATCACTCCCGACGGCTGTTCAATGATGAACCGCTGTATCGAAAACATGGAACTGCTCAAGACCCTTGGCAAGGGCAAAGACAAGTTCTTCTTTGAGTATATGGAGATACCTATGAAGGCTGACGACAACGGTCTTAATCTCTACGTGCTCCAGTGCAAAAACCACATCTTAAAACCATTAAACGAGAAGTATGGAATTGACGTCTCAGATGAGGCTATCAGAAAGGCTGTGGCTGATCACAACCGGATCTGTGAACTCATCAGAGCAATCGGTGACTTCAGGAAGGAAGACAATCCAAGGATCACCGGATATGAATTTGATGTTATCAATCTGGCAACCTATGTTGCTCCTAAATATCTTTTACTGGATAAGCTCGAAGAAACACTGGAGGAGCTTAAGACACGTGAGCCTGATGAAAAGAGCAGATTCAGGGCAAGGGTACTTGTAGCCGGATCTGAAGTAGATGACACTGATTTTATCAAGCTTATAGAAGATGCAGGCGCATACGTCTGTGCAGACCGCTTCTGCTACGGCTCTCTTCCGGGCAGAAATCCTATCATCCTAAACGATGAGGAGGATGCTCTGACTCAGATCTGCAGAACCTATATGAACAGAGGCGAATGCCCTCGTTTCATGAACACGGATAAGATGGATCATCGAAGGATCTATGTTGATGAGCTGGCAAAAGAGTATAAAGCCGACGGCATTATCTACCAGCAGATGAAGTTCTGTGACCCATGGGCTTATGAAAAGATGATGGGTTCACAGATTCTCAGAAACAAATACGGCTATCCCGTTCTCGCAGTTGACAGGCCTTACAGCATCGGTGTGTCAGGTCAGATGACCACCAGAGTTCAAGCCTTTGTAGAGAGCATTGAGATCAAGAAGATACAGAGAGGTGATGCAAATGGCTAAAGAAGTTGGCGCCGACAGACTCGGCGATTTTTATAAAGAGGGGTCTTTGGTAAGAAAGAGACGTGAATGGCGCGGACTTGCAGATACAATGTACGACTATTCACGATGGCTTAAAATAATGATGACCCTTGGAAAATTCGTTATGAAACCAAGGAATGTCAAGGCGATGTTCAGATATCGCTGGATGGCCAACTATCTGGCTGTTCCCATGATGGTAGACAGACATACCCAGGGTCTTAGAGGCGAATACCTGAGGATCTGCCATGAGGAACAGGATCTTGTTATCGACGATGTTGCCAAGCTTCTTGATTCACTCTTCAGGGGCGATCGCAGGATCGGTAACGACAAGAAGTTTTCAGACAAGGTGGTACTGGTTGATGAAAACGAGATGACAGCTGTAATGATGGGTTTCCCCACACTCAAATGTCTCTCAAGAGAAACCCCATCCACCTATGTATCGGTTCTTTTAAATCAGTATGCTGCCTGCCACTACATAGATGTGGCTCAGGAATTCGGTCTTGCAGGCGATGTATGTCCCATGCCTGAGGCTGAGGCAGGTGTTTCCATCGATGATGATGCTCCTGTCCTCGGTGCATGTGCTATCCAGTGCAACACCACCTGCGACGGATCACTCCTTGGTAACGGCGTTATCTCACAGCGTCTTGAGAAGGAAGACGGCATTCCCGTATTCCAGCTCGCAGCTCCTCTTCGTCACAGAGAGGACGATGTTCAGGAATACGCTGCTCAGGAGATCAGAAACGCCATAGCTTTCATCGAGAAGCATACCGGCGTCAAATGGGACTGGAAGGCATACTTTGAGTGTGCAAAGCGTGTAAATTATGCAACAGAGTGTCGTCAGGAGTGGCTTGAGATGAACCGCACTCCTTATCCGCAGGTATTCGGTTCAAACCTTGCGCTCTACACAGAGACCAACTACATGGCTATCTGCGGACGAGTTGCAGCCTTTGAAAAAGCCGACAGAAAGATCACCAAGCTTGCACGTCAGGCTTACGCAAAAAAGAAAATGGCAGCCAAAGAGTACAGACATCGTGCCATTGTCTGGGGCGTACAGTCCCACTACTACATGGACTTCCTTGTATGGCTCCTTAACTGCTGGGGTATTGTACCTCTCACAGATATGCTTTCAATGGTATCTACCAAGAAGCTTGTCACAGAGGATACTCCCGAGAACAGAGAACAGGCAATCTATGATATGGCCTGGCTTACAGAGAACATGATCATGAGAAACAGAACCCACGGCGGTTACAAGGTTCTTTTGGATGAGCTCTGGGAGTTTGTTGAGATGTTCAACGCAGATATGGTCATCCTCTGGGAGCACATGAGCTGTAAGGCTCTTGACGGAATGCACGGTCTCTTCGAGGAAAAGGCCCGTGAAAAAGGAATTCCGCTTGTATGGGTATCTCACGACCTCTTTGATCCGCGTATCATCTCCCGTCAGGGTGTCCGCGACCAGATCAATTCCTTCATGCATACCGTATTTAACGAGGAGCCCATTGATCCATCACTTGAAGTTCTTCCGGATGAAAAGAGCTGGTAAAATCTAACTACAAGGAGACAAACAAATGTCATTATTTCTGAATATCATAAAGGTTGTAGCCATCGTGATCGTAGCCCTGTTCGCTTTAACCTTCACAGTCTATTTCTTTAATCTGGACATGAAGCTTACAGCGGCCATTTATCCCTGGCTTAACAAACAGTACGACAAGGTCAAAAGAGACCAGCATCTGTAAAGTAAAAAGGCTGTAGCACTCTTAAAGTGCTACAGCCCTTGCATTACAATTATTTAGTTAAAAAGATCATTTAATGATTGTCTGATCTCCGCGAGGAGCAGCATACTTGCTTCCGATTGTGCCGTGAAGCTCATTCTGTACATAGTCTATAACTGCCTCATCAAGAGGAATACCTGTATCGAACTGTGCACTTGCTGCAGCGAATGCATAGTAGGTATCTCCACCTGCTGCACAGAAATTGTTTGTAACTACAGCGTATGTGTCAGTAAGTGAGAAAGGCTGTCCGTTTACGCTCTCAATAGTTACTCTGTTTATC
>JAFSTR010000167.1 GCA_017445665.1 Butyrivibrio sp.
CTGGTCAAAATCATCGCCGCCCAGTCTGTTGTTACCGCTTGTAGCCAGAACTTCGATGACACCCTCACCGATCTCGATGATGGATACATCAAAGGTTCCGCCGCCAAGGTCATAAACCATGATCTTCTGCTCGCTCTCGTTATCAAGACCGTAAGCAAGAGCTGCTGCAGTAGGCTCGTTTATAATTCTCTTTACATCAAGTCCTGCGATCTTACCTGCATCCTTAGTAGCCTGACGCTGAGCATCATTGAAGTAAGCGGGAACTGTGATAACTGCTTCTGTAACTTTTTCGCCGAGATACTGTTCTGCATCAGCCTTCAGCTTCTGAAGGATCATAGCTGAAATCTGCTGAGGTGAATACTTCTTACCGTCGATTGTACGGCCGTGATCTGTACCCATATCCCTCTTGATTGATGCGATTGTGTTCTCAGCATTTGTTACTGCCTGACGCTTAGCAGGCTCGCCGACGATCCTCTCGCCGTTCTTTGTGAAAGCAACGATTGAAGGTGTTGTTCTAGCGCCTTCTGCGTTAGCGATAACGGTGGGCTTACCACCTTCCATAACTGCTACGCAGCTATTAGTTGTACCAAGGTCGATACCAATAATCTTACTCATTTCTTTGTCCTCCGTTTATAATAATAAGATTCTGTATTTACTATGTTATTGTGCTACAGCTACCATACTGTGTCTGAGCACACTGTCATGGAACATATATCCCTTCTGAAGCTCCTGGGCAACGATTCCGGATTCGTATTCCTGGGATTCCACCTGCATTACTGCGTTGTGGAGGTTGGGATCAAACTCTTTTCCAACCGCTTCTATGGGTGTTACACCAAGATCTTCAAGCTGCTTGATAAGCTGCTTGTAAATCTTGTTCATGCCGTCTGCAAATGCTCCCTCTTTTTCACCTTCGGGAACTGCTGCAAGACCTCTTTCAAAGTTATCTACTATAGGAAGGAGCTTCTCAAGGACATTGCTCTGACCGAGATCAAATTGCTGTGATTTCTCCTTGTCTGTTCTCTTCCTGAAATTCTCAAACTCCGCCATCTGTCTCAAGACTTTGTCGTTAAGTTCATCGATCTTTTCCTGAAGCGGATTCTTTTTCTCTTTTTTCTTATCTTCTTTTTCTACAGTAGCCTTTTCTTCAGCATCATCTTTATCCTCCTTAGTAGCGGATGTATCAGCTGCCTCTTTCTCTTTGGCTTCCTCTTCGAGTTCTTCCATTATGTTCTCAAGAACTTCTTCTTTCTTCTTTTCCTCAGCTGCCTTTGCCTTGGATGAAGCCTTCTTCTTATCTTCGCTCAATTCAAATTGCCTCCTTAAAGCTTATGTTTCTAATCCTTTTTATATAGATCATCAAGGGCGTGACGCATATTCTTAAGCGTCGTTATTACCTTGTCGTAATCCATTCTCTTAGGGCCGATAATACCTACCGTTCCCTTCATGCCATCGCCAAGTTCGTATGTCGCCGTTACAACACTGCAGTCCTTCATGGCCTGAACCGGTGTCTCGCTTCCGATGTACACCTGGATTCCTGTCTGCTCACCGTCAGATGAAAGGGTATCCTCAACGATACTTGAAAGATCCTTGGTATCCTCGAAGGTACTTATAAGCTCACTGGCCTTGGCCGAATCCGTAAGCTCCGGATACTTAAAGATATTCATCGTACCGCTTGTGTAAATCTGAAGATCCTCATCTGCTGTGATAGATTCTGCTGCCGTATCAATGACATTACCGATGATCTCACTGTGAATTCCCGCTTCCTGTTTGACCGCTGCTATAAGTCCCAGATTGATATCTTCAACAGCAAGTCCGTCAAGTCTTGTATTGAGCAGGATGTTGAGTTTGAGCATCGTAGGATCATCGAGTTCCTCTTCAACAGGAATGATCTTATTCTTAATAACATTGCCTTCTATGACTATAGTTGTCAGAAGATGCTCAGCGTCAACCTTGGAAATCTGTATAAACTTCAGTTTATTCTTGCGGATCTGAGGTGCCGATATCATGGTGGCATAGTTGGTATCCACCGCAAGGGTCTTGGCTACCTGCTTAAGGAGATTCTCAAGCTTCTCTTCCTTATCAAGAAGCATCTCCTTCATATTCTCAACTTCCTGATCCTTCTCCCTTAGCATCTCATCCACATAAACTCTGTAGCCCTGATCGGAAGGAATTCTCCCGGCTGAAGTATGGGGCTGCAATATAAGTCCCATCTCCTCAAGATCTGCCATCTCGTTTCTGATGGTGGCTGAACTAAGGTTTAGATCAGTATCCTTGGAAATAGTCCTTGATCCGACAGGATCTCCCGTCTCAAGGTAGTTCCTTACTATCGCATGTAGTATGGTTCTCTTTCTCTCATCAAGTTCCAAGTTCTTACCCCTTCCTCTGTCTCCGGATTCCATTGGAATGGCCTTTTTCAAGTTGTTAGCACTCAACTCAATCGAGTGCTAACATCTTCTCTGTAACATAAAATATCACTCTACAGAACTAATGTCAACCTTTCAGTAATTAAATTTGAATAAAAAAAACAGCAGGCACATACAAGTGTCTGCTGTCAGTATTTATTGGATCATTGGGAGATCAAAGATCGATCCTGCCCTGTACCTTGTCATCAACTACGTAGTAAGCTGCATTCTCTTCAGGCTTAACGTATACGCTGAGCTTCTTCATAGCGTCAACATTTCCGCCCATCTCATACTGGAAGTTATTCTTAGCGTTTGTAACGATTGTATCGTATGTAACGTTCTTGTCGCCGTACTGAAGAACAATGTTTGTCTTAACTTCTGCTGTAGCTTCCTTCTTAGCTACAGGCTTCTTAGCTGCTGTAGCCTTCTTTGCAGGTGCTGCCTTCTTGGTTGTAGTAGCTTTCTTAGCTGCGGGCTTCTTAGCCTCTGTCTTCTCAGCTGCCTTCTTAGGCTCAGCCTTCTTTGCAGGTGCTGCCTTCTTAGGCTCAGCCTTCTTAGCTGCAGGCTTCTTAGCTGCTGCCTTCTTAACAGGAGCTGCCTTCTTAACTTCAGCCTTCTTCTCCTCAGCCTTTGCAGGTGCTGCCTTTACTTCAGGTGTCTTAACTTCTGCAGCTACCGGTGTCTTGATTGTTGCAACAGGCTTTGCAGCTGCTTCAGTCTTTTTGATCTCTGCCATTTTTACATTTCCTCCTCAAAATCATATATGATTTATTGTAGCTCGTTAAAACAATAAAGTGATTACGAAATAGAGTTTACTCCCATTAATGCGCAATGTCAACGCATTTACAAAGATTTAATGACATTTAATCCTTGCCACAAGCGGCATAAAAGGAAACCAGTGTTAGAGAAAACAGTGTTCCTGCGACAATATCAGTAGCCCAGTGTACTCCTGCCAGTAATCTTGCGCAAACGCCAACAACCATCAGCACAATCGCAGCAATATTCAGTATCTGAACGTAGTTCTTGCCTGAGAACAGCCTTTTCCACGCGATAACAGCACTGCCAAATACACTGCAGATAACCAGTGTGTGGCTTGATGGAAATGAAGTTTCAAGCTCAGTCTCTCCGGGCTGCAGGAGCGGTCTGTAGTTAATGGGAATCTTGTCAAAAGCCACATAGATGATTGCCACCGCCAGGTATAAAACACCAAGTCCCAGAATGGTCTTTCCAACCTTAGCTATGCTCTTTGTCTTAACCAGAGTTATAAGCCCAATCACAGCAAAGCTTGCAACCACAAGAAATGCCAGCGCCATCACAAGATCTGAGATCTTGTCAAAGACTCCGTTATAACCAAGAATATTGGCAACCGCTCCATTGAGCGAAGCAAAACCAACCGACGTATCCTCAGGTCCTATCGCAGCCCTGTCCACAAAAGCTGTGAGAACAGAAAAGATCACAGTCACAAGTAAAAGACAAAGCGGCTTTGTTAGAGAATTTTTCTTAAGTTTCAATGATATACATCCCCTTTCGGTTTATTTTCCATACTCTTCCTTAACAAATTTCCTAAGAGCAGTCATTGCTCTTTCAACTTTCTCAGTATCAATGCAGTAAGCCATCCTGAAGAATCCCGGTGCGCCGAATCCGTCTGCAGGCACAAATACCAGATCGTACTTAAGAGCTTTTTTACAGAATGCTACAGAGTCTTCCTCAAGTGCCTTGGGCATAATATAGAAGGTTCCGCCGGGCTTTACAACAGTAAATCCAAGCTCAACAAGGGTATCGTAGATGATATTCATGTTTGTCTCATATACAGAGAGATCCGCAGTAAGAGAACATACCTTGGCTACAGCCTGCTGTATGATAGAAGGCGGGCAGTTGTGTCCTGTGCCTCTTGATATCTGTCCGCACATTGGAACAATGACATCTGCTCCTTCACATGCAGGATTAACTGCAACATAACCAATCCTCTCTCCGGGAAGCGAAAGTGACTTGGAGAAAGAGTAGCAGCTTAAGGTGTGATCGTAGAACTTGGAAACATAGGGCGCATCAGCCCCCTTAAACACGATCTCTCTGTAGGGTTCATCTGAGAGAAGGAAAACTGTGTGTCCATACTCTTTTGACTTATCCCTGAGAATATCAGCAAGTCTCTGAAGTGTAGCAGTTGAGTAAGCGATACCTGACGGATTGTTAGGTGTGTTTACAAGAACTGCTGCCACATTCTCATTTATCATCTCCAGGAACTTATCGAAGTTTATCTGAAAAGAGCTTGTATCAGCCGGAACAACACTGAGCTTACATCCGGCACCGGTGATATAGGGGCCGTACTCAGGGAAGTATGGTGCAAAAGCGATCATCTCATCCCCGGGTTTAGTCACAGCTCTTACTGCATGAGCAACAGCTCCGGCTGCTCCGGTTGTAGGGAAAATATGCTCCGGGCCATAGTTCATTCCGAATCTCTTATTTAATGATTTAGCTATTTCTTCTTTATATAGAGGATTTCCGAGACTGGGAGTATATCCGTGAAGTGTCATAGTATCCTCTTCCTGAAGGAGTCTTATCATCTCATCGGTAAACTCCTTGGGAACCTCCACGCTAGGATTACCCAGACTGAAGTCAAAGACATTCTCATATCCGATCTCTTTTCCCCTGGCAGTTGCATACTCGGAAAGCTCCCTTATTACTGACTTTGCACCCAGCATGCTCTTATATTGTTCATTAATCATAGCCACTCCTCCCATGTAATTATCTGTATGATTATAGCACATTGTTTAACGGTTTACATCATTAAAGTGTTATCACACTTTCAACTCCCTCAGCTTCTCCACCAGCTTCTCCGCATCCTCAAGAAGCTGCTTCTCCGCCTTCGCAGGGTTTGAATCCTTCTTGTACTTGTAAACAAACACCGGTATTCCTGCGCTGTGGAAAGCCATATTTCCCTTGTATCCGGCGATGAATCCCGGGATCTTGCCGGGATCGATCTTGGCGCTTGGGCTTATCTTGATCTCGATGCTTCCGTCTCCGCCCTTGATCTCTATAATGAATAGCTCATGAGCCCTTGCGCGCAAAAGAGAAATTCGAAGAAGATTGATGGCCGTCTCGGGAACTTCACCGAATCTGTCGATGAGCTCATCCTTCATCTCATCAAATTCTGTCTGGTTCTCTATGCCGGCAATCCTCTTGTAGATTTCAAGCTTCTGATCCTCATTGAGGATATAGTTATCAGGAATATAGGCGCTGACATCAAGGTCGATACTGGTTCCGGGCATATCGGGAACAATTCCGTCATCTTCACCCTTTCTGACTTTGACTGCTTCTCCAAGCATCTTGCAGTAGAGGTCGTAGCCGACAGCTGCCATGTGTCCGCTCTGTTTTTTACCAAGGAGATTTCCTGCGCCTCTGATCTCCAGATCCCTCATGGCGATCTTAAAGCCGCTGCCAAGGTCAGTAAATTCCTTGATGGCTGCAAGTCTCTTTTCCGCGATCTCCTTGAGCATCTTGTCTCTCTTATACATAAGGAAGGCATAGGCTGTCTTGTTGGATCTTCCGACACGTCCCCTCAGCTGATAGAGCTGTGAAAGTCCCATCTTATCCGAGTCATGGATGATCATTGTGTTTACATTGGGGATATCAAGTCCCGTCTCAATGATAGTGGTAGATACCAGTACGTCAATGGTTCCGTCGATGAAGTCATACATGATACGCTCAAGCTCCGACTCCTTCATCTGGCCATGGGCAAAAGCCACGTTGGCCTCAGGAACCAGCTTCTGGATCTTAGCCGCCGTATCGGCAATGGTGTTTACCCTGTTGTAAACATAGTAGACCTGACCTTTTCTTGAGAGCTCCCTGACAATAGCCTCGCGCACCAGCTCGTCATTGTATTCCATGACATAAGTCTGGATAGGAAGCCTGTCATTTGGCGCCTCTTCAAGAACACTCATATCCCTTATTCCCACGAGGGACATATGAAGCGTTCTAGGAATAGGAGTAGCAGTCAGCGTCAGCACGTCCACGTTTTCCTTCATGGTCTTTATCTTTTCCTTGTGAGTTACGCCAAAGCGCTGCTCCTCATCTACGATAAGAAGGCCAAGATCCTTGTATTCAACATCCTTGGAAAGAAGCCTGTGTGTTCCTATGACCACGTCCACAAGCCCCTTCTTAAGATCGGCAACGGTCTTTTTTTGCTCCGCGGCAGTCCTGAATCTGGACATGAGATCAACCCTCACCGGGAAAGAACGCATTCTCTCGGAGAAGGTATTGTAGTGCTGCTGTGCCAGGATAGTGGTGGGCACCAGAACCGCCACCTGCTTACCGTCCTGAATTGCCTTGAAAGCCGCACGGATAGCCACCTCTGTCTTGCCAAAACCAACGTCTCCGCAGACGAGTCTGTCCATAATACGGCTTGATTCCATATCTCTTTTTGTATCTTCAATGGCAGTCAGCTGATCCTCTGTCTCCTGGTAAGGGAAGGCATCCTCAAACTCCTGCTGCCATACGGTATCTTTCCCGAACTCGTAGCCCCTGGCTTCCTGCCTCTTGGCATAGAGCTCCACCAGGTCCTGAGCCACTTCCTCTACAGCAGCTCTGACCTTACTCTTGGTATGGCTCCAGTCACTGCTTCCAAGCTTATTGAGCCTGGGCTTGTGGGCAGTCTCATCATCTCCGCCCGAAGCATACTTCTGGATCACGGAAAGCCCGGTGGCCAGAACGTAGAGATTTCCTCCGCCGCCATACTCGATCTTGATGTAGTCCTTTACCACATGGTCGGTCTCGATCTTCTCGATACCTCTGTAAATGCCAAGACCGTGATCCTCATGTACCACATAATCACCTATCTTAAGATCTGCAAAATCCGATATCTTCTCGCCGCTGTAGCTGCTCTTTTTCTTTTTCTTCTTTCTGGTGTGCTCAGTGAAAATATCGCTCTCGGCAATGACAGCGAACTTAATGTCGGGATACTCAAACCCCTTCATTATCCTGCCGTAGTATGTCATTATCTCGCCGGGCATGAGAACGCGCCCGGGATCTTCACTGTAAAAAGCGCTGACGAGATTATCCCGCAGATCCTCCACTATTCTCTTCGCCCTTGTCCTTGAGCCGGAGAGAATAAGAACCCTGTAACCTTTTTTTGAATAATTCTTAAGATCACTGACCAGGGAATCGAAGCTGTTATTATAGGCCGCTATACTCCTTGCCTTAATGTCCCAGCTCTTTTCCGGGGAAAAGAGATTTTGAGAGGCCGGCATTGCCAGAGCTGAGATCAGCACCCTTCTGCCGTTACTCATTCTGGCTATACAATTATCTATGGAGTAAAGAATGTCCATCTGCCCCGGAAGAACGTAGCCTTTCTCCGCCCTGTGGGACATGCTCTCACGAAACTCTGTTTCCACAGCCCTTGCATGTTCCTGTACACGCTGTGGCTCGTCGATAAAGATACAGCTCTTACCCTTTGGGAACATTTCCTGGATAGTGACTGTATCCTCGTAGAAATATCTGATATAACTCTCAAGATTCACAGCTGATTTAAACTCAAAGAGCTGTTCCTTAAGTTCTTCAGTCTGCTTTTTGAGCTGATGTGCTTCAGCTGTCTTAAACTCATCTCTTAAAGCTTTTACTGTCTTGTCAGTATCTTCCTGGATCCTGGCAAAGCCCTTCTCAAGTTCCTCATCCTCAAGAATGATCTCTGATGCAGGATAGATATCCACGCTCTCAAGCTTCTCAAGAGATCTCTGGGAAAGAATATCAAAGCTCCTTATGGAGTCGATCTCATCGCCCCAGAGCTCGATCCTGAAGGGATTCTCCTCAGTCAGATCAAAGACATCCACAATATCTCCGCGGATAGAAAACTCTCCGGGAGCCTCAACCTGATAATTTCTTGTGTAACCCATGGTG
The DNA here is from genome assembly GCA_017445665.1 of Butyrivibrio sp. Lineage (GTDB taxonomy): Bacteria > Bacillota > Clostridia > Lachnospirales > Lachnospiraceae > Butyrivibrio. The sequence continues at coordinate 8,292 of JAFSTR010000167.1, forward strand.
ACTAGCTTCTTGCCGATCTCCACAACGTCGATGGCACTGTGTCTGTCCAGAGAAAGAATATGATCTTTTATAACTTCAGGCTTGATCTGCGGTGTCATAAGGGCAGCAAAAGTAGTGACCACTGTTACGGGCCTTCCCTCAATAAGCCTTCTCATGCAGCGGATCCTCTGTCTTGCGATCTCATTGCTGTGAACATCCGCCTGATAAAAGATCAGATCCTTGGCCGGATAAACTGTGACATTTCTGTCGTAAAACTTGTAATCCTCATAGATCTCTTTTGCCCGAAGATCCGAGTAAGTCACAATTATCCTGTACTTGAAATCAGCTCCAAGTCCGTCGATGATATGGAGCTTTTGCGAATCAACGCAGCCTGTTACCTCAGCGCAGGCAAAAGGCTTCTCAAGATACTCATTTATTTCGTTGAATTCCTTCAGTTCAGAAAGGGGCGTTGTAATTGCTCTCATTTATTCTTTCCATTGAATTTGTTCATGGCACTGTCCACGCCTTCTTCCATAATGCATGTGACAGCACCGGCAGCATTTTCGATACTCTCTTTGATAAGAGTTGCATCCTCACCCTCAAAGTGTCCAAGGACCCAGTCAACCATATCCCATTGCTTTGGTTTTTTACCGACTCCCACGCGGACTCTCGAGAACTCATCATGACCAAGCTGAGCTATGATGTTCTTAAGTCCGTTGTGTCCTCCGGCGCTTCCCTTGGGGCGTACCCTGAGGTTCCCGACATCAAGCTCCACGTCATCGGATATTACGATGAGGTTTGTCTTAGAATCTATCTTGAAATAGTTACAGATCGGGGCCACAGCCTCGCCACTGAGGTTCATATAAGTAAGGGGCTTGACCAGGATCACTCTCTCATTTCCGATCCTGCCCTTTCCATAGGCCGCCTTAAACTTAGTTTCTGTAAGTCCGATATTGTATTTATCGGAAAGGTAATCTATGGTATCAAATCCCACGTTATGCCTTGTTCCGAAATATTTTTTCTCCGGGTTTCCAAGTCCCACTATCACGAACATGTTTCCATCTTCCTCTTTATTCTTCCCTGAAAATAACGACTTTAAAAATTCGAACATCCCATCCCCCAGCACAAATCAGGGGACCTAGTAACCTAAGTCCCCTGTTATTAATCCCATTATTCACTTTGTCCTATTGTCTGTCAACCCTCTACAGGTGTTTCCTCGCCCTCAGGTTCCTCTAAAGAAGCCTTGTCGTAAGCCTCAAGGATCTGGCTCTGAAGAACGCCTCTCATATCCGAATTGATGGGGTGCGCGATGTCGCGATACTCTCCATCTGCAGATTTCTTGCTGGGCATTGCGATGAAAAGACCTCTCTCACCCTCAATGACTTTGATGTCATGAACAACAAACTCATTGTCAAAAGTAACAGAAACCACTGCACGCATCTTACCCTGCTTTGTAACCTTCCTAACGCGAATATCTGTAATCTTCATATTGTAACCCCCTCTTGATTACAACTCTGTTGACGATAACCTCAGATAACGTACCTCTCGTTATTCTCTACAACTACCTTTATTCCATTTTCTTCTTTATAATATGAGTTTGCCTGTATAGTGCCGTGGCTCTCTACAATGCAGTTCTCAATATGTGAATTATCTCCGATGTAAACATCATTAAGGATGATGGAGTTCTTGATATAGCAGTTGTTTCCAATAAATGCACCCTTGAAGATAACTGAATCCTCGATGGTTCCGTTTATGATACAACCGCTGGAGATAAGTCCGTTTCTAACATTTACCCCTACGTTATACTTAGCCGGCGGAAGATCTGAAACCTTGGTGTAGATACCGGGATACTCACGGAAGAAGTACTGACGGATCTCAGGCTTTAAGAAGTCCATGTTGGTCCTGTAATAATCTTCTACCGATGCGATATTGCTCCAGTATTCCTTGATCTTATATCCGTAGATCCTCTTCATATCCTTGTATCTTACAAGGATGTCTCTAACGAAATCGTATCTCTCTTCCTCTTCAGCTCTCTCAATGAGCTCGATGAGCTGTCTTCTTCTGATGACATAGATACCACAGGAGATTGTGTTGGATCTTGATACAACCGGCTTCTCTTCGAACTCCTCGATACGGCTCTCCTCGTTCATGCGAACGGTTCCGAATCTCTCTGTGTCAATTGTTGCCGGCATATCTTTGCATACTACTGTGATGTCCGCCTGCTTCTGAATGTGGTATTCAAGAAGCTTGCCATAATCCATCTTGTATACGCAGTCTCCTGAAGTGATCACAACATACGGTTCATGACAGCTTCTAAGGAAATCAAGATTCTGTGCAATAGCATCTGCTGTTCCTCTGTACCAGAGGTTACCTGATGCCTTAACTGCGGGAGTAAATACGTACAAGCCTCCCTGCTTACGTCCGAAGTCCCACCATTTTGAAGAGCTCAGGTGTGTGTTAAGACTTCCTGCATTGTACTGTGTAAATACGGCTACAGTCTGAATGTGAGAGTTGGTCATGTTGCTCAGTGCAAAGTCGATACTTCTGTAAAAACCAGCCACCGGCATTGCGCAAACCGCTCTTCTCTTGGACAGTTCCTGCATCCTGCTACTGCTGCCGCCTGCTAAAATAATACCAATCGCCCTCATACTCAATCACCTGCCTTATCTAATGTTCTTCCGCTGTCCAGGACTCCGTCCACGTAGTCGTCAGCAGTTGTAACTCCGGAGATCATGGTGTTCTTACCGACCTTAACTCCGTCCGGTATGACTGATCTCTCTCCGATAGTGCAGAGACCTTCGCAGTAAATTGCGGGCTTGGTCTCATTCTCTTTTTCCTCAAAGGTTCCCAGCATTACGCCATTTCCAATCTGAGCTCTCTCAGCGATGATGGCCTTTTCAATGCTGCAATTATCACCAATCTGTGTCTCATTCATGATGATGGAGTGGCTGATAACTGTTCCCTTTCCAATCTTAACGCCGGGTCCTATAACTGAGTTATAGACCTTTCCTTCTATATCACAGCCCTCACCGACAATACTTCTCTCAATGGCACTCTCAGGTCCCAGGTACTGCGGCGGCTGAACTCCGCTGGCTGTGTAGATCTTCCAGTACTCTTCGTAGAGATTGAACTCTGGCACAATATCAATGAGCTCCATGTTAGCCTGCCAGTATGATGTAAGAGTTCCTACATCCTTCCAATAGCCGTCGAACTCATATGCAAAAAGAGACTGTCCCTGTTCCTTGCAGTAAGGGATGATGTGTTTACCAAAATCCAGTCCTGCCTGATCTTTATTCTTGATAAGCGCATCCTTAAGAGACTTCCATGAGAAGATATAAATACCCATGGAAGCAAGGTTGCTGCGCGGATGCTCGGGCTTCTCCTCGAAATCCACAATGCGCTTGTTCTCATCGGTTATCATGATTCCGAATCTGCTGGCCTCTTCCATCGGAACAGGCATAACAGCGATTGTGACATCAGCGCCGCTTGATTTATGGAAATCAAGCATTGTCTCATAATCCATCTTATAAATATGGTCACCCGAAAGAATAAGGACATAATCCGGATTATAGTTCTCCATATACTCCATATTCTGATAGATCGCATTGGCGGTACCTGTGTACCACTCACTGTTTGCGCTCTTCTCATAGGGAGGAAGAACTGTAACTCCGCCGAAGTTCCTGTCCAGATCCCACGGTATTCCGATTCCAATATGGGAATTAAGTCTGAGGGGACGATACTGTGTAAGAACACCCACAGTGTCCACTCCTGAATTGATGCAGTTACTTAACGGAAAGTCTATAATGCGATATTTTCCCCCAAATGAAACTGCAGGCTTTGCCATCTTAGATGTCAGAACGCCCAGTCTGCTACCTTGCCCACCTGCTAAAAGCATGGCAATCATTTCTTTTTTTATCATGCTCCACCTCGTTGCAAAAATATCTTTTTTATATAACAGAATTGCCTTCTTTTCTAATATTAAGTATATCACAAGGACTGTACCAAAAAAACATGAAATAGTCTAAATATGATATATAATTAACGTAAACGTTTTCGAATTTACTGCATTTTTGACTTTGCATAAATAAGTGCTAGAATAAAGTAGTTTCTTATTTAAAAAGACGAGGAATGATAATGTATAAAATAAATTTTAAAAACCCTGAACATATCTATTTCATTGGGATCGGCGGAATCTCCATGAGCGGACTTGCACAGATCCTTGTGGAAGAAGGCTTTAAAATTTCAGGCTCCGATGCCAAAGAGTCCGCCATGACAAGAGCGCTCGAGGACAAGGGCATCAGGATATTCTACGGACAGAAGGCTGAGAACATCACTTCTCTCGGCAATATAAATGCAGTGGTCTATACAGCAGCTGTTCGTCCTGACAACCCGGAATTCGTAGCTGCCAAAAATGCCGGCATACCAATGCTCACAAGAGCTGAGCTTCTCGGACAGATCATGAAGGAATACGAACTTCCCATTGCTGTCAGCGGAACTCATGGCAAAACCACTACAACATCAATGCTCTCCAAGATCCTTCTTGAAGCAAATACAGATCCCACACTTTCAATCGGTGGAATCTTCAGTGACATAGGAGGAAACATCCGTGTTGGTAAGTCCGAGTACTTCGTAACAGAAGCCTGCGAATACACCAACAGCTTCCTTAGTTTCTTCCCCAAGATCAGTATCATCTCCAACATTGACGCTGATCACCTTGATTTCTTCAAAGACCTTGATGACATCAGGCACTCATTCAGAAAGTTTGCAGAGCTTCTTCCTGACGACGGAAGCCTTGTTATCAACGGTGATATTGATAATGTAGAGGAGATAACAGGATCTCTTAAGTGCGATATCATCACATACGGCTCCAAGGATTCGTATGATTACTACCCTACCGATATCGCCTACGACGATCACGGTAATCCATCTTTTACAGCTCATCTCCCCGGGGGAAAAGAGCTTGCGATCACCCTTGCGGTTCCGGGCATCCACAACGTTTACAATGCTCTTTCAGCAATTGCCGTTGCAAAGATACTTAATATAGAAGATGCTCAAATTGTTTCAGCTCTTGGCGCATTTCACGGAACAGGCAGACGATTTGAATACAAGGGAGAAATCGGCGGAGTAACCATCATCGATGACTACGCTCATCATCCCACAGAGATAAGAGCCACATTAACAGCTGCCCAGAACTATCCTCACAACAAGATCTGGTGCGTATTCCAGCCACACACTTACACCAGGACAAAGGCTCTTTTAAACGAGTTTGCTCAGGCGCTTTCTCTTGCCGATCACGTTATCCTTGCTGATATCTATGCTGCAAGAGAGAAGGATACACTGGGCATCAGCTCACGTACCTTGAGGGATAAGATAGTAGAACTGGGTCATGAGTGTAATTATTTTCCAACAATGGAAGACTTTAATGAAATTGAAAAATTTCTTTTGCAAAATTGCACTAAAGGAGATTTGTTGATAACCATGGGAGCGGGAGATGTCGTGAAAATCGGCGACGAACTCCTTGGCAGATAATACTTATCCACATTTCCACCTGAAATTGTAATTTATGTAAATCACTTTTAGTGGATAAAGGTCTGGCAGGTAAACCCCATGCCAGACCTTTTTTAATAGGATTTTAATTAAATAATCCACGTTATCCACATTGTCCACAAAACTTCTCCAACTTAGAAACCCTTGATGTTTACTGGATTTCTTCGTCACTTTTTCCATATCATTTTAAAAATCCCCATGCTATAATCTGAATTGTTCCGAAGAACCAGACAATTCTTTTTCGGATAGTTTATGAAGTAGGTGATGAAAGTTTATGATGGGGCGTGTGACAATTAGTTCTAATTGTGGGGAGGATTCTACTTATGTTTCCAACATCTTTATTGACGAATACATGCAGGATGCAAATGATGCGCAGATTAAGATCTACCTCTTTTTATTGCGTATGATGAGTGCGAATTTACCTACCAGTGTTGAAGCTCTGGCAGATAAATTCAATCACACGGAATCTGATGTTATCCGTGCACTTAAATACTGGGAGAAAAAGGGACTTATCAGTCTTGAGTACGACGGCTCCCAGAACCTTACAGGTATACATATGGAAGATATTGTAGCTCAGCAGCATAGGCGCTACGGCAGAAGAAAGAGCGACACATTGGCTTCTCAGCCAAAGCCCGTTCTTGCACCTGTTTTCCAGGGTCAGCCGGTACAGCCTGTTCAGCCGGTTGCTCCCGCCAAGACTACTGATGTATCAAATCTTCTTTTTATCGCAGAACAGTATTTTGGAAGAACACTGACAAGTACAGAGATGCAGACCATCTGCTACATTCACGATGATCTGTCATTCTCAGATGATCTTTTGGACTATCTGATGCAGTACTGCGTCGATAATCATAAAAAAGATTTCAGGTACATGGAAAAGGTGGCCATTAACTGGAATCAGCAAGGCATCAAAACGCCAAAACAGGCTCGCGCGGAAATCTTTAAACATGACAGCGATTTCATCGCTATCATGAAGGCACTCGGTATGGAAAACTCACCTACTGAGAAGGAGATCAACTTCATTCTCAAGTGGCGTGGGGAGTTGGGATTTTCGATGGATATAATCCTGGAAGCCTGCGACCGCACTGTTATGGCGACACAGAAGGGGCGTCTGAAGTATTGCGACGCCATATTACGCAGCTGGCACGAGAAAAAAGTTAAAACAAGGGAGGATATTGCCAAGCTGGATGCCAACTTTACCGCAGATCTCGCCAAGAAGAGATCTAAGGCTTCCGTATCGTCCATCGATACCAAACTTCGTCTAAGCGAATCATCTATTCGTTCGGGCGTATCCCAGAATCGCTTCAATCAGTTCCAGCAGAATACATATGATTTTGTTGAACTCGAGAAGAAGCTTCTGGACAACTAAAGTTCCGACAGATTGGGGAATCAGGTCGGAAGACAGTTCATAAGCTCGGCCCTGTACCTTGGCCCGGCGGTGGCACTTAGCCTTCCCTGGAGCACGTACAGGGCCATACTTATGTGACATAATCTACGTTATTGGAAGAATACGGTTGGAGCTGTGAAATATATACTCTTTTCTCGACAAACCGGGCACTCCGATGAGCCCAGAGCATCAATATCTGCGTGCATTGGCACTTGATATTGATTGGTCTCATCTACGGGTTTGTCAAATCGAAAAGAGTATATATTTCACAACTCCAACCTTACACATCGAATTAAGGAGACGTATATATGGCACTAACAAATGCACAATACGACGCCATAATGCATGAGTATGAGGAGAGACGGTATCTGCATAGGCAAGAGCTGGAGGAAAGACTTCAGAATGTTTATGAGAGTGTTCCCGGATATAAAGAGTTAGATGATGAGACCGCAAGTGCAAGTGCGGATTTCGGAAGAAGACTGCTGTCCGGAGAGCGGCTGGACAGATCAGTTCTTAAAGAACAGCTGGCTGAGCTGGCAAGACAGAAACAGATTCTGCTTGTAGAAGCCGGTTACTCTGACGATTATCTCGAAATGGGTTACACTTGTCCCGATTGTAAGGATACCGGTTATATCAATAACGAAAAATGCCATTGCTTCAAGCAGAAGATCATCGATACTCTCTATGATAAATCCAACCTGAAAATGCTGACAAAGACTGCGAATTTCAGGAAAATGTCGGATCAGTATTATCACGGGGAAGATCTTTTAAGATTTCAGGGTGCGAAAAAAACTGCTGAAGAATTTGTGAATAATTTTAGCTCTGACTACCAAAATTTATTTATTTATGGTACAGTTGGTACGGGTAAAACCTTCTTATCAATTTGCGTGGCAGATGAAGTACTGAAAAAAGGCCATTCTGTAATATACTTCAGTTCAATCGGACTGTTTGAGATGATTGCAGAGAGTACCTTTGACTACAAAGCCAAGGATGAACTGAGAGCTCTTTACGATGACATTTATAACTGTGAGCTTCTGGTCATCGATGATCTTGGTTCCGAGAGGATCACTGCTCTTGTGACTTCAGAGCTCTTCGCACTTCTGAATGAGAGGGACAATCGCAAAAAATCAACTATAATTACATCAAATTTATCGCTAGAGGGATTACAACAAGCATATCAGGATCGAATTTTTTCAAGGATAACGAGCAATTATAAAATGCTGAAGTTATCGGGTCCGGATATTCGAAACCAAAAGAAAATTGCCCAAAAAGAAAGCGAGGATTTTCACTAATGCCAAGAAAAGAGGAGAAGCGTAATCTGGAGACCATTCCTGTTGGATCTTTAGGAATGATACCCCTTAAGGGTACCAGACCACTTGCAGAGAAGGTCGATTACTATCTCGTTAAGTGGAGAGCAGAGAGAGAGAATGAGCACAAAGGCAGCCTGGCATTTACAGGCTATGAGCGTCCTTCATACATTCTCGATGCTGAGATTCCCAGATTTGGAACCGGTGAGGCTAAGGGTGTTATCAAGACATCCGTTCGTGGAGACGATCTTTATCTCCTTGTAGATGTATGTAACTACAACGAAACATACAAGTTATTCGGACAGGTAAATCACATGTCCCCTGATGATCATTATCAGGATCTTAAAAGAATCATTGCTGCTGTAGGTGGTAAGGCCAGAAGGATCACAGTCATCATGCCTTTCCTTTATGAATCAAGACAGCACAAGAGAAGTTCAAGAGAGTCTCTGGACTGCGCAATCGCCCTTCAGGAACTCGTCAACATGGGTGTTGATAACATTATCACCTTTGATGCACATGATGCCCGTGTTCAGAACGCTATTCCTTTAAATGGTTTTGAAACAGTAAGAACAACATATCAGTTCATCAAGGCTCTTCTCAGAAGCGTATGGGATCTCAAGATCGATTCCGAGCACATGATGGTGATCAGCCCGGATGAAGGTGGTATGAGCCGTGCTATCTATCTTGCCAGCGTCCTCGGTCTTGATGTTGGTATGTTCTATAAAAGACGTGACTACACTCAGGTTGTTGACGGAAGAAACCCTATCGTTTCCCACGAATTCCTGGGCACAAGTGTTGAAGGTAAGTCAGTTATCATCGTTGATGACATGATCTCTTCCGGCGAGAGCATGATTGATGTAGCAAGAGCCCTCAAGGACAGAAAGGCATCAAGGATTTATGCATTCTCAACCTTTGGTCTGTTCACTTCAGGTCTTGATGCATTCGACAAGGCTTATGAGGAAGGCCTGATCGACAAGGTATTTACAACAAACCTCATCTATCAGTCACCTGAGCTTCTTTCAAGAGACTGGTATGTAAGCTGTGATATGAGTAAGTACATCGCTTACCTCATTGACACACTTAACCACGACGCTTCAATCAGTGATCTTCTCAATCCTGTTGAGCGTATCAACAATATCATTGAAAGATATAACAGCGGAGAACTTAAAGCTTCCATGGAAGCTGAGAAAAAAGCCTGATCGTCAGATCAGGCTTTTTATATCCATAAGTTTATCCACTTTTTTGTACAGCTTTTTAGAAAGCTCTTCATCGGGCTGGGTCAGATCAGGTACCATGATCACTTTACAACCCGCCAGATATGCACTGGTTACACCATTTGGTGAATCCTCTACCGCAAAGGTTTCAGAAGGGTCAAGTCCCAGTTCATCGCAGGCATACGCATAAATGTCAGGCGCAGGCTTCCCCAGCTTAACCATATTTGAACAAATGATCTTATCAAAGTGATCAAAAAGATCTATCTTCTTAAGATAACGCTCTGCTCTTGGGTATTCATTGGCTGTGACAAGCGCTGTAAGGATTCCGTTTTCCCTAAGGTAAGTCAATATCTCCTTTGCCCCGGGTTTAAGAGGAATTCCGTTTTCCTTGATGATCTCTTCCACAATCCCTTTTCTGTATTCCCTGACTTTCTGATAATCAAAGTCTTCTCCAAACCACTCCTTAAATCTCTCAGGAGCAAAGGGTCTTCCCAGCGAGCGGAGCTCTAAAGGCATCCAGTCTTCTGTTTTATATCCAAAATGAGCAAGGGCTTTTGGCCAGGCTATCTGATAGTATTTTTCGGTGTCTGTAAGTGTACCGTCCAGGTCAAAAAGAACGGCTTTAATGATCTCTTTTCCCATATATCAGAATCCCAGGTTCTCTCCTACAAGGATTACCTGTATCCTGCCCTCATGCCTTGAGAAGCGGGTGATCAGGAACTGGCAGCAGATTGTGTCGGGAGACTTACAGTCCATGCAGGCTCCGGTTTTGGCACATGGTGTAGAAAGCCCGAAGCGCTGTGCATTAGTGGGAGCTGCTACGTTTCTTGCTCTCTTCATTGCACTGTCAAGATCGGGACATACCTTATTCATGCTGATGATAAACAGAACATGCTTTGGACCCTGGGCAATTGCCGAAACCCTGTTGGAGTTGCCATCGATATTTACAAGAATACCGTCGTCTGTCATGGCATTTGCACTCGAAAGAAAGAAGTCAGCATCATAAGTCTCAAGCATTGCTGCTCTCTTATCGGTAGCTGCATCCCTGTCGATAAACCTGTAGTCGCCTGCCTTAATGGCATCAACAAGCCCGATCTCATGGGCGCTCATCGCTCCACCCATTCCAACACTGCAGCCTTCCGGAATCAGCTCAAGAGCCTTCTGAAGAGCCTCTCCTTTGGTCGCTGCATAATATGCCTTCATATTTCTTGACTCAAGTCCCTTGATAACTTTCTGTGCAAGGAGTTCATTTCTCTTTCTTATCATCTCGTGCATAAGATTCCTCCATTACTTCTTTTCCTCAACGCCGTATTCAGCATCAACATCATACTTCTTCATAAGCCTCTTGATAAAGAAAGGCTGTAAAAAGAATACCAGGATATATCCCACAATAAATGTGAACAACAGAGAATGGAAAAACATAGGTCCAAACTGAAGCCCTGCCTGTCCACCACTCTGTTTCATAACTACACTGTAAGCCAGAGTTACCATAAGGAACGTGATTATAGGAGTGTAGATCAGATTGGAAACAAGGCTCTCCACAAGTCTTGCCTTCATGGTTCCGCGAATGAGGTTAAAGCTCGTAGAGACATCTCCTGCCACCTTGCCCACCGGAATAACAAATCCAATGATAAGGCTTATGATGAGACTCACCACAAAACTCATGATCCATCCCGGCAACGTAAAATGTCCGGAAGTTGCAGTTCCTACTATCGATAGAAAAAAACTCATGGTAAATCCCATTAAAAGACTCATATCTCTGTAGATCTTTTTCATTTTTCCGCGCATAAACCCCACCACTCCTTTAATTGAAATTTATGGATCACTTTAAGAGAATTCTACCACGTAACCGTATAGCGTAACAACAAAAATCCGCAAACCGTAAGTTCCGGTCTGCGGATTTATAAATCGCTCTATAATACTTTATTTATCAGCCACCATTGCTGTTTTCCTGGCCGCCCTGACCATTCTTGCCACCTGGTATTGCAGGCTGCTGGAATGATCCGTCATACTGATCGGAGGTTTCACCCTCTTCACCGGCATTTGAATCCTGACCGCCATGAGTAGTTGCAGCATGTCCGAGAGTTACGTTGTATTCCTGCTCAACATACTCGGCACCATTCTGTCTCATAACCGTGATCGTAACAGTGGAGCCTGCAGCGTAGAACTGAAGCCTTGTCTGGAGATCATCCATTGATGTGATCTCTTCTCCGTCAAACTCAGTTATGACATCTCCTTTTTCAATACCTGCTTCCTCAGCACCACCGCTTCTTGAAACCTCTGCAACATATACTCCGCGAGGAATTCCGTATGCTGCCTCAACCTCTGCAGTTACGCTGACACCGGAGATACCGATGTATCCTCTGTCTTCATCGGAAACCTTGATCTTGGTCTCCTCGTTCATAAGCTTATCAATGATAGGCTGCGCATCTGAAATAGGAATAGCATAGCCCATATCATCTACATAATTACCGCCAAGCTTGTTGGAGTTGATTCCTATAACTTCACCCTTGAGGTTGATAAGTGCTCCTCCTGAGTTACCGGGGTTGATAGCTGCGTCTGTCTGAATGAATGTACCTGTTACGCCCTCTTCTATCTCAATCTCACGATTAACGGCTGAGATAACACCTGTTGTAACTGACTGTCCATATCCAAGTGCGTTACCGATTGCAATTGCAGGCTCACCAAGCTTAAGAGCATTGCTGTCACCAAGAGTTGCAACCTTGATAACATCCTTGGTCTCTGAGCTGATATCATCGAGCATTACTGCTATAACAGCAAGATCCTTGTCTGAATCTGTTCCCTTGACAACTGCCTCTACTGAACTGTCGTCTGTAAAGATAACCTCCAGGGAATCAGCGCCTTCAATAACGTGATAGTTTGTTGCGATAAGAAGCTCCGTGTCGTTCTCACCTACTATAAATCCACTGCCGGATGCTTGAGCCTCTTCCGTCTGAACATATCCGAAGTAGCTTGCTGATGCAGTGTAGTTGTTATGGATCATTACCATTGCAGGCATTACTTCTTCAACTACTGCTGTTACATCGGTCACAACGCCCATTGATGCCTCTGAAACAGTTGTTGTTGATATTGAGCTGTCACTTGCTGCGCTTTCTGAAGTTTCAGAAGCATCAGCTGTTTCCTGATCTTCCTGATCAGCCGATGTTACTTCTTCGCGCTCGGGCTCTTCAGTCTTTGTAAGCTCTTTGATCTTACCGGCAAAGCTGGTATAGGCAAATCCCACGCCACCGACAATGAGTGCCAGTATGCATATAGCTGCGATAACCTTGGCTGCTGTATGTTTCTTTTTACCACCGTTCTGAGGAGGCATTACAGGCGCCTGATTAGCTGCATTATACTGATAAGTTCCATAAGTAGGGTGTCCGTTCTGGTTGTAATTGTAACCGCTCTGTCCATAAGAGTAGTTCTGATTATAACCGCTGTAAGGACCGTTGTTGGTTGTTTGGGATGTATTAGCATTCCACTGGCCGTAACTTGTTCCGCCGGCAGACTGTTGTGCATTCTTGTCATCTTCGTACATAGTAATGAACCTTCCTTTCACTTTGTTGGCTTTAGTATAGATTCAATCTGTGTCAAAATTGTGTTTTAATTCTTATATAAAAATTAATAATCTTCTTCCAGAACCTGTATCTCCATATAGTCAAAAGACACTTCCTCTATAAAAGAATCGCCGGTAAAGCGGCATTTATCGTGGATCTGAAAGTCTTTGATCGTGTTGTCGAGCCATATTGGCTTTGAGAGGTCCATCTCATAGCATGCCTTCTCAAGGCAGTTCATTACCTTATGCGTTCTTGTGTCTGCCGTGTCATCGCAGATTGTTGTATCTCTCAAAAGATGATTGTCTTTAAAAAGCTTTACCCAAAGTCTAAACATTGATCGCTCCCCAATCTCATTTTTACTTGTTTTGTTCCTTATCTAAACATTATAAAAGCCGGTAGTCGTTTTGACCACCGGCTCATTCATATTATCTGTATTTATCAGTCCTCGTAGCCGTTAGGGTTCTGGCTCTGCCATCTCCATGAATCAGCACACATCTCTTTGATGCCGTTCTCTGCCTTCCAGCCGAGCTCTTTCTCAGCCTTATCAGCCTTAGCGTAGCATATTGCGATATCTCCGGGACGTCTGTCCTTGATCTCATAAGGAATCTTAACTCCGGTTGCTTCCTCGAAATTCTTAACGATATCAAGAACGCTGTAGCCTACGCCCGTTCCAAGGTTGTAGATATTAAGTCCGCTTCCGGGAGCAAGCTTGGCAAGTGCCTTAACATGACCAACAGCAAGATCAACTACGTGGATGTAATCACGCACTCCGGTTCCGTCGGGTGTATCGTAATCATTGCCGAACACACCGAGCTTAGGGAGCTTGCCTACTGCAACCTGTGTGATATATGGCATGAGGTTGTTAGGAATTCCGTTGGGGTTCTCACCGATTGTTCCGCTCTTGTGAGCTCCGATAGGATTGAAGTATCTAAGAAGAACTACATTCCATTCGTTGTCTGCCTTCTGAATATCAGTAAGGATCTGCTCAAGCATTGACTTGGTCCATCCGTAAGGGTTTGTGCACTGTCCCTTAGGGCAGTCCTCTGTGATGGGCACAAATGCCGGATTTCCGTATACTGTAGCTGATGATGAGAAGATGATGTTCTTGCAGTTATGCTTTCTCATTACATCTACAAGTGTAAGTGTACCTGTAATATTGTTATCGTAGTATTCCCAAGGCTTCTGAACAGATTCGCCGACAGCCTTAAGTCCTGCGAAATGGATTACGCTGTCAATCTTCTCATTGGAAAAGATCTTTTCAAGAGCCTCTCTGTCTCTGATGTCAGCCTCGTAAAAAGGAACCTTCTTGCCGGTAAGAGCTTCTACTCTCTCAAGACTCTTTCTGCTTGCGTTTGCAAGGTTGTCCATTACTACAACATCATGTCCTGCATTCTGAAGTTCAACTACTGTGTGTGAACCGATATAGCCTGCGCCGCCTGTTACAAGAATTGCCATACGTTACCTCTTTTCTATATGCTTATTTGTTAGCTTTAGCTGAATTGTAAATCCCTACAGCCATTAAATCAATGCGCTATTGTTATGATAATCAGTCGAAATGTTAACTATGCTCAAAGCTCAATGCCGTTTAACTTGCAGAGCTCTCTTGCTGACTCAACTGAATCAACACCCTCTTTGTTCTTGATTGGAGCAAACTCTTTTTCCCTTACAACCTCATAAGGAAGGCATGTAGGAAGCTCGTGGATCATATCAAGAACCAGCTGCTCGAACTTGCATCCGTTTGGAGACTCAGGCTTAACAAGGTTTGCATTCTCATCAATGTATGGGATCTTCTTCTCTACAACGTGGAGAGGAAGTGTGTTCTTGGCGATCTCATAAAGAGCCTTCTCATCAAACAGGTAGTTGAGGATAACACCATAGTTGTATGCAGGATCTCCATTCTCATCCTTGGCATCCATCATCTCCTGTGAGAGCTCGTAGTACTCAACGATTGATGGCTTGCCATCCTCGAGGCACATTACGCCGACCTTCTCATCGGGAGCGTTCTTGCGAACAACCTTGGCACCACAGGTAACACCTGCTAAAAGAGTTGCACCAACAAAGCATGGATCTGCGATTCTCTGAAGTACATTATCTACTGCAAAGATGTCGATCCACTCAATGCCTTCCTTCTGAATAAGGTCACGAAGACCTGCCTTTAACATTGAAGCATACCATCCGGCATTTCCGTTAGGCGATGTGGAGATTCTTCCCTTGCCCTCCATATAAACCTTGCCGTTGTAGTCAGAAGCCGGAGCCATATCCTGCTTAAAGAATGTGATCTTCTCCTCAGGATATCCGAAGTAGTTGTGCTCCTTAAGGAAGTTTATTGTAGCGTCGTTGTTCTTCTCACTTGTCATGATAAAGAGCCTGATGTAAGCACCATCAGCCTGCTTAACTGTGTCAAGAAGGTTCTCGATGATCCTCTGGAAGATGAATACAGGCTTTGTAAGTCCGATGTCATACATACCCTTAGGATTGTCTGAACCAAGTCTTGTTCCCATTCCACCTGCAAGAAGGCAGGCAGCAACCTTTCCTTCCTTGAGCGCCTTAATTCCGGCTGCAGCAAACTCATCTCTTCTGCTCTCGATCTCTGAAACCTGAAGTGCTGCAAGAGGACTGAACTCTCCTCTTCCCTCGCTCTTACCAAGGTTCTTGCAGTTCTCGAGCACTGCAAAATCAGTCTCCTCGATCTGTGTGAGGAGCTCCTGCTTCTCAGTCTCTGAAAGCTCATCATAATATTTAAGGACATGTTCCTGTCCAAAGGTTTCCAGTTTCTTCTTAGCTTCTTCTAAATTCATATCCCACTCCTGATTCTTTACTATAGTTTCCCTTTGTTTTTTGTTTTCAAACCTCATATATAATACTACAAATCATCGATTGCTTAAAGCGCTATTCTCACAAATAGTTTCCGTTTTTACGGCATCTTGGAGACATTATGCCCAAGAAAAGAGGGCTGATCACTCAGCCCTCGAAAAATCAAACCATATATAAGCGCTCTTATCAGCCGCCCTGTGCCGGAGCTGCAGCTGCGGGATCAGCTGCTGCGGGGTCTTCCGGTGCGGGAGCAGGGAGAGGAGTTCCCGGTGTCCAGCCTGCAGGATCCACAAGAAGTCCGTTCTTGTCGAAGGTGCAGTTTACGCCGTCCAAAGGCACTGTAACCTTGACCAGCATTCTTCCGTTGTTGCCGTCAAAGAACCTCCATCCGTCAGGCTGCTGTACCCAGCCTACAACCTGATGTCCGTCTGCAGGATCGAGGTAGTAAACTCCATCCTTGAGAGATGCCATTCCGACTACCATCTTACCGTCTGCACCGAAGTAATAGCTTGCGCCGTCTATTGCATTCCAGCCTGTTACCATCTTGCCGTCCGGTCCGAAGTAGTATCTGTTTGCCACATCGCCTGACCAGCCTGTAAACATAACACCGTCAGCGCCAAACATATAGTTAGCCTTATCAATTGTCTGAAGTCCGGTGACTGCTGCATTACCGGGTCCAAAGTAGTATCTCTGTCCCTGTTCATTAGCCCACCAGCCGCTGAGTGCGATACCGTCTGCACCGAACATGTAAATACCGGTCTCAAGAGCATGCATTCCTGTGAGCATAAGTCCGTTGCCGTCAAAAAGATAAAGCTTATCACCAACCTGTGTAAGACCTGTATGCATTACATACTGCTCATCGAAGTAGCGGATGCCGTCTTCAAGCTGTAAAAAGCCTCTCTGGCAAACGCCGTCGGCATTGGCATAATAAACTGTTCCGCCCAGATTCAAAAGACCTGTACATCTCTGTCCGTTCTCATTGAAGTAGTAACGTGCTCCGTCTATATCAGCAAAGCCTGTAAGCGCAAGACCTCCCTGATTAGGATCAAGGTAGTAGATCCCGCTTTCATCCTGGAACCATCCGGTCTGAATAAATCCGTTGGCATCAGCGTGATATCTCTGGCCGCTGAGGTTGATCCAGCCGTACTGTTTGCGGTAGTTGTGGTAGTAGTAAACATGTCCGCCCCAGCTGTTGAAGCCCTCAGGAATGATCCTTGAGAAGTAGTCAACGTAGAGATGGTTAACATCTACTCTTGTGGGAATTCCTGCGTATGTAGCGTGGGAGCTTGACTGCCACATAGCATAATCTCCCGGATAGTCACAGTATGAATTGTACTGTGCAACCCATCTTGCTGATGATACAGCAGGCATTCTTCCTACAAACCAGTTTCTGCTGGCATAAACCATAGGCTCGTAGCCGGCAGCGTTGATGATCCCGCAGAAAGTATCAGCAATAGCCTGAAGCTGTGCTGCATTAAGTCCCTTCTGGCAGGAGTCCTCAATATCGATTGCAATAGGGAATGTAACTGTATAAGGTGCGATCCATGCCAAAACCTGATTGGCCTCAGCTGCTGCAGCCTCCGGAGTTGTTGCATAGGAGTAAATATAGATACCTGTACGGATACCTGCTGCATTTGCACCGTTGATGTTGTTTATAAACTGTTCGTCAAGACCTTTCTTGGTTGTGCCTACTCTGATCATGGCAAACCTGATGCCCTGCGAAGCAACCTGTCCCCAGTTGATACCCCCCTGATACTTGGAGACATCAATGCCGACTGCCACCTCAGGACCGACAGCCTCAGCCCTAAGTGCTGTTTCAGGGCTTACAAGTAAAAGTGCCAGCATGCCCACGAGCATTCCGGCAGTAACAATAATACTCTTCAGACTTTTTTTCATACCAATCCCTCATTTTTTACAGATTTCTTAACATTTCTATTATACGAAAAAAGTGTACCCAAGGCAAATAAAACAGCCACTCATAACCAAGCGGTTTTATGGTATTATATTTGTGTAAATACGTTAATAATTAAGGAGGAAGACCTATGCTGAAAGACTTTGTAAAAGCCGAACTGCCCGATGAAGAAGAACTCAGATCCAAGCTTAAGGAAGAGCGTGCGCGTCTGTCTGCGTCCCAGATGAAAATAAAAGAAGCCGGTCTTCCTGTAATGGTTTTGTTTGAGGGATGGAACGCCGCCGGAAAGGGCGCGGTTATCGGGAAAGTCATAAGAAATATCGACCCGAGATTTTTCAGGGTTGCCACAATGGACAGGGAGCCCAGTCCTGAGGAAAAGAGATATCCATTCCTGTACAGATATATTAAGGAAATCCCGGAAGCAGGAAAATTCCGCTTCTTTGATACCTGCTGGATGGAAGAAGTGGTTGACGGAGTACTTGATAAAAAGCTCACCGACGACATTTATCAAAAGAGAGTAAGGTCAATAAACGTCATAGAAAGACAGCTGTGCGATAACGGCTATCTCGTCATAAAGTTCTTTTTCCATATATCCAAAAAGGAGCAGAAAAAACGTCTGGAAAATCTTCAGGACAGCAAAGACACCAGCTGGCGTGTAGACAAGGATGATCTGTTGCAAAACAAGCACTACGACAGATGCCTTGAAGTATTTGAAAGGTACTTAAGCGACACCAACCAGTCCCGTGCACCGTGGTACATTATCGATGCCACAGACAAAAAGTGGGCTGAGCTTCAGGTTCTGCAGTTCCTTAATCAGGGAATTGATATAGCGCTTAAGAACCAGAAGATGAATGTTCCGATCCTTCAGAACACCTTCCCTCTGGAGAAGATTGGCAAGCTCTCCGAGATTTCTTTGGATGATAAGACCGTTGCAGATGCAGAGTACAGCGCAGAACTGGACAGACTTCAGAAGGAACTCAAAGACCTTGGAAACAAGGTTTACAGAAAAAAGATCCCCGTTATCATTGCCTACGAAGGCTGGGATGCTGCCGGAAAGGGCGGAAACATAAAGAGGATAACGGAAGCACTGGACCCGAGAGACTATGTGGTTGAACCGATCGCCAGCCCCGAGCCCCACGAAAAGGCCCGTCACTACCTGTGGAGATTCTGGACAAGACTTCCCAAGACCGGACACATCACCATCTTTGACAGAACCTGGTATGGCCGGGTTATGGTTGAAAGACTCGAAGGGTTCTGCTCTGAAAATGACTGGCAGAGAGCCTACAACGAGATCAATGAGTTTGAAAAAGAGCTCAGCGACTGGGGTGCAGTAATTATCAAGTTCTGGGTACAGATTGATAAAGACACTCAGCTTGAGCGTTTCAACGACAGGCAGAACACTCCGGAGAAACAGTGGAAGATCACCGACGAGGACTGGAGAAACCGCGAGAAGTGGGATCAGTACGAAGGCGCCATCGACGAGATGATTGCCAAGACCAGCACCACCTTTGCACCCTGGTACGTACTTGAGTCCGTGGACAAGAAGTACGCCAGGATCAAGGCGCTTAAGATCGTCATTGAGCAGATCAAAAAAGCTTTGGAATGATCAGGAGTACATCACTCAAACAAATAAACACCGTAAGGACCAAGGTCATGGCGCGTAAAGCCCATGGCCTTTAGCTTTGCATCAGCATCCTCCTCAGGAACGTAGAGAACATAATTGGCATCTGTAGTATAAGGTTCAGGCGCATAGAACTGGAACTTCTCGCCGTCTCCGTTGTTGCCAAGCGTATTCACGTCGTACTCGTAAGGCGATATCTTCATGGCAAAAAGCCAATATGCATAGGCCTCGTTGACTCCGCCCACATAGGTCAGTTTGTCTTTTACAGCATCCGGCTGCTGCTCAAGGAATTCATAAACCGGAGTAGGATCCTCAGCAAAGAGTCTCTGAGGATAATATTCGTTTTCATATTTTGTGAAATAGTAATTCAGGAATGCAACCGAATATATGCTGTAAGCAAGTACCAGAAGAACTCCCGCTACGCCGAAGATCCTGCGGGTAGTTTCTGTCCCTTCGCTGCTAAAGAGCTTCTTAAAGCATGCCTCGATTGGAACCATTATAAGGAATACAAGCCCAAAGAAGATTGCATTTATCCTGTAAGTTGTAACGCCAAGAAGAACCAGCGCAATTGCCAGCATAACAACGGTGAACAGGAGGATAACTCCGTCGTAGAGAAATTTCTTTTCCCTTATGCTCTTAACAAGACGCCAGGTAGTGATGATGCCTCCTGCAATGATCATAGGGAGCGAGATGATGTAGAGCGCTCCAAACTGCGGGAACGAATCAAACTCCTGATTGTCCGCGCTGAAAAGGCTCCGGTATATCCAGCCGATATTGGGTCTTATTTCGGCAAAAGAGATCTCGGTGAGCCTGTAGAACTGGATCCTTGGAACGGTAAACATACCCAGCATCATATCCGGAGTCTTAGCAATGTTGACCACCTGTACCAGTATCAGAGGAATTGAGATCACAAGCGCCGGAATAAAGAAAATGAGTATCTGCTTCCAGGTAATTCTCTTTCCGCATATCCTGAGAAACGGATACAGCAAAAGGAAAAACAGCGGAAGTATCATGTTGCTGAGGGCATAGGAATACAGAGAAATCCCGGTCACGATGCCAAGCCATAGATAGCACCACTTTGCATCTTCTCCCTGTCTTAAACAGTACTCAAGGATATAGAGGATAATAACTGTGCACCCCAGCATCAGGTTGCAGTCGAGGGCAATCCTCCCGGACTGGGTAAAATACGGAAGCGCAGCAAACAGGAATAAATAGATAAGAGCTGCCATCTTTCCCCTTGTCTTTTTTATCAGAAGAAAGCCAAAGATTGCTGTCAGCATGGAAAAGATCATGCCCGGCATCCTGGCTCCAAGAGCGTTAAATCCGCCGGATTTAAGAAAAGGCGCTGCGAGATAACAGTACATCACACTCTGTCCGCCGCCGTAGTTGTTAAGGTATACCGGATAGCTCTTTAAATATCTGTCAGTACCAAAGTTTCCTATGCACCAGGAATCATAAGCCATTCCAAGCTCATCAACTTCAAGGCCTCTTGGAAGCTCATCCAGTCTGTACAGATGCAGAAAGAGGATCAGCACAAAGAGTGCAATGATCACTGCTCTGTATATTGTTTTGTCATGTTTTGAATAGAATGTGCTTAATGTCTTCATAGTCAGTTCACTATATTCCTCGGTTCTCCCTGCATCCAGCTCAAGATATTCTTCTTGACCTCGCCAAGGCAACGGGTTCTGGCTTGCGTGCTGGCCCAGGCAAGATGCGGCGTTACTATAAGCTTTCCGCTGTCTTTGATCTTCAGAAGTGTTGAGTCTTTCGCCATGGGCTCGGGGCTGAGCACGTCAAGGCCTGCTGCAGCTATTTCGCCGCTAAGTAAGGCTTCCGATAGGTCTTTTTCCACAACAACCGCGCCTCGTGCGACATTGATGAGGATCGCTGTTTTCTTCATTTTCTCAAAAGCTCTTTTGTCAAAAAGATCTCTCGTCCTGTCGGATAAAGGACAGTGGAGGGAGATCACATCCGATCTTGAAAGGAGCTCGTCAAAGCTTACCTGCTCATAATCCGTGCAGTCGCTGTGACCGGAAGAAGCATAAAAGATAACGTGAGCGCCGTAAGCTGTTGCAATCTGAGCAACCTTCCTTCCGATGTTTCCCATACCGACGATTCCATAGGTCTTGCCATCAAGTTCATCAAAGGGTATATCAAGACAGCAGAAGTGCTCCTGGTTTGCATATTCGCCGCTCTTTACAAATTCATCGTAGTGACGGAGGTTCTCCATGAGATAAAAGAGCATGGCAAAGGTGTGCTGGGCAACGGATGCTGTTGAATAATTCACAACATTTGCAACCTTTACTCCATGTCTGTCACAGGCAGGAATGTTGGCATTATCAAACCCTGTTGCAAACTCGCAGATAAGCTCAAGATCCGGAGCTGCATCAAGGAGTTTATCAGTTATCTGACTCTTATTGATGACCAGGATGTTGGCTCCCTTAAGCCTTTCTGCTGCGTTTTCCTCGGTCACCTTATCATCGTAATAGGTAACTTCTCCCAGCTCGTCATATATGCTGTAGTCCATATCCGTTCCGACACTGTCTTTGTCTGCAATCACTATCTTCATGACCTGTCTCCTTTTGTATTATCTCACAATTGAGTTCACTATATCAGATACAGCCCGGACTATCAATTACAACATGCAATGTAAAAAGTCCCCTCCGCTTATGCAGCGGAGAGGACTTGTCAGTCGTCGTTAAATTATGCGAAAGGATTCTCTGTTGGATAAGGAAGAGATGCGGGCTGGTTGTAGCCGATTGTCTCTGCTCCAACATACTTGAATACCTCAAAGAGGGCCTTTCCGAAGTGACCGAATGCAACTGCTCCGTGGTGAGGGAAGTTGTTCTGGATAAGAACGTGTCTGTAGAATCTTCCCATCTCAGGAATAGCGAATACACCGATACCACCGAATGACTTTGTAGGAGTATTGAGAACTTCTCCCTGTGCAACATATGCACGAAGGTGATTATCAGATGTGCTCTGCAGTCTGTAGAATGTGATATCGCCGGGGATGATGTCACCTTCAAGTGTTCCCTGTGTAACTTCCTCAGGAAGGTTACGAGCCATGATTCTCTGGAACTTCATCTCGCAGCTTGAAAGCTTGCTTGTACATGTATTTCCGCAGTGGAAGCCCATGAATGTATCTGTGTGCTTGTAATTGGTCTGATTCTTGATTGACTGCTCATACATATCATCAGGTACAGAGTTGTTGATATCAAGAAGTGTAACAGCGTCGTTACTGATGCATGTTCCGATGAACTCAGAAATTGCACCGTAGATATCTACTTCGCAGGATACAGGGATTCCGCGTCCTGTAAGTCTTGAGTTAACGTAGCAAGGAACGAAACCAAACTGAGTCTGGAATGCAGGCCAGCACTTTCCGGCGATACATACGAACTTCTTGCTTCCTCTGTGCTCCTCGATCCAGTCAAGAAGTGTAAGCTCATACTGAGCAAGCTTCTCAAGGATTTCAGGCTTCTTGTTGCCTGCACCAAGATCCTTCTCCATATCAGCCTTGATGTCAGCGATTCTGGGATCACCTGCGTGCTTGTTGAAGCTCTCGAAGAGGTCAAGCTCTGAGTTCTCTTCGATCTCAGCACCGATGTTATAGATCTGCTGGATAGGTGCATTACATGCAAGGAAGTTCATAGGACGAGGTCCGAATGTAATAACCTTGAGGTTTGAAAGACCATAGATAGCTCTTGCGATAGGTACGAACTCGTTGATCATCTTAGCGCACTCATCAGCTGTTCCTACAGGATACTCAGGAATATAAGCCTTTACGCCGCGAAGGTGGAGGTTGTAGCTTGCATTGAGCATTCCGCAGTAAGCATCTCCTCTTCCGTCGATAAGGTCGTTCTGTGACTCCTCTGCAGCTGCGCAGAACATAACAGGTCCGTCGAACTTCTCAGCAATAAGTGTCTCGGAAATCTCAGGTCCGAAGTTTCCAAGATATACGCAAAGTGCGTTACATCCGGCCTTCTTGATATCCTCAAGAGCCTCCATAGCCTGGATCTCGCTCTCGATGATACATACAGGACACTCATAGATATCCTTCTCATCGAAGTTCTTCTTGTAGGCATCGATAAGAGCCTTTCTTCTGTTTACAGCAAGTGATGCCGGGAAACAGTCACGGCTTACAGCCACGATACCGATTTTCAAATCTGGAATGTTAATCATAATAATCCCCTTTCTACTCTCAAAAATAACTTGTTTTATTATCAGAGGTCTTTGCCTCTTAGATACTTTATTGATCAAAGCTCAGCCAGTGCTTTGTAATCATCCTTAAGGTCTGCATAGAGCTTCTTGTAAAGCTTGTGATACTCTGCATACTTGGCAGCGTTGTCTGCAACAGGCTCAGTCTCTTTTGCCTTGGTGATGAGCTTGTAGCAAGCTTCCTGAACGCTTGTGTATACTCCGCTTCCTACACCTGCGAGGATTGCCACGCCAAGAGCAGGTCCCTGTTCCTGATCGATTGTTGCTACCTTGCATCCATAGAGGTCTGAGAGCATCTGTCTCCAGATCTTGCTCTTTCCGCCGCCACCGCAGGCCATCATCTCTTTTACACTGATACCCATTTCGTTAAGGATATCGTTGCAATCGCAGAGTGAATATGAAACGCCCTCCATAACTGCTCTTAAGAGGTGCTTCCTGGTGTGGATGCCTGAAAGTCCGAAGAATACTCCTCTTGCCTTGTCATCAAGGTGCGGTGTTCTCTCACCGTTTAAGTAAGGAAGATAGATAAGTCTGTCTGATCCAACAGGAACTGTCTCAATATCTGCATTGATAAGATCGTATGGATCAACTCCCTTTTCCTTGGCCTCTTCGATATAGCTCTGGCAGAAGTTGTCTCTGAACCACTTAAGCGAGAAGCCTGCTGCCTGTGTAACACCCATGATATGCCAAGCGCCCGGTACTGCGCAGCAGCATGTGTGGACTCTTCCTTTAGGATCGATGGAAACCTTATCAGTGTGTGCGAATACAACGCCTGATGTTCCGATAGTTGTGAAAGCTGTTCCCTCTCTTACAACACCGGTTCCGATAGCTGCTGCAGCGTTATCACCTGCACCGCCTACTACTACTGTATCTGTTGTAAGTCCCAGCTGAGCGGCAACTTCAGGAGTAAGCTTACCTGTAACCTCGCAAGACTCATACATCTTGCCAAGGAGTGATCTGTCAATATTCAGTTTGTCGAGAACTTCCTGTGACCAGTCACGCTTTGCAACATCCATCAGCTGCATTCCTGAAGCATCTGAAACCTCTGTTGCGAACTCTCCTGTAAGGACATATCTGATGTAGTCCTTAGGAAGCATGATGTGTCTGCACTTCTTGTAGTTCTCAGGCTCTTTATTGCGAACCCATAAGATCTTGGCTGCTGTCCAACCTGTGAGAGGCGGATTAGCTGTGATCTCGATCCACTTTTCTCTGGGCATGATCTGAAGCATCTCTTCAACTTCCTGCCCTGTTCTCTGGTCGCACCAGATGATGGAAGGTCTGATAACCTCACCGTTTTCATCAAGCATTACAAGACCGTGCATCTGTCCGGAAATACCGATACCCTTAATGTCAGCGGCATTTGCAACCTTGCCGGAATCCAAAGCCTCTTTTACAACTGCAGCTACAGTCTCAAGAGATGCCTTCTTCCAATCTGAAGGCTCCTGCTCTGCCCATCCGTTCTGAGGTGTATACATCGGATACTCATAAGCTCTCTCTGCAACCACGCCCCCGTTCTCATCAAAAAGAACTGTTTTGGTTGCTGATGTTCCTACGTCTATACCTATAAGATAATTCATACTTATCTCCCATCCCACGCATTATTTGCGTGCTCAAAAAAAATATATAATAATACAACTTAAAATACAACGTTACAAATTTGCAGAAAAAATAGCGCTATTTCTATTCAATTTCACAATGCTTGTATTCTATATTTTTTAAATCTGTACATCTTGCTCGAGGCATTTTACTCCGGTAAGCTCCTCTGATCTCTTATCAGGCTGATTCATTCCGGCAAATACCTTGAAGCTATGTGAAAAGAGCTTTCTGACGCCTTCGTTGTCTACTGAAGTAAAGGCCTTTGCTGCCACTCTTACAGTCACCTTTTTCTCCTCACCGGCCTTAAGGCTTACTCTTTCAAAACCTGCAAGTGAAGGATGAGGAATTGCAAGCTCAAAGCCTGTATCCTTGACATAGATCTGAACAACATCTTCTGTATCCACACTGCCTTCGTTGACAACTGTCACTTCAACCTCTGCTCCGTCGAACTCTCCGTCCCTGAAAAGAGCGGTCACCTTCATATCCCTGGCAACGCACTTGCCGTAAGTAAGTCCGTATCCGAAGGGATAAAGAGGTGTTCCATCAAAATATCTGTAAGTCCTGTTCTTCATGGAGTAATCCCTGAAGTCCGGAAGATCATCTGTATTGGCATAGAAGGTTACAGGAAGCTTACCTGAAGGTGATACATCTCCAAAGAGGATGTCTGCAACATTTCTTCCGCCCCTTGCTCCGGGATACCATGCCTGGATAACAGCTTCTGCCTTATCCTGTGCCACTCCGAGATTGATGGAGCTTCCTGACATGTTGATGACAACTGTTGGCTTGCCACAAGCAAGTACTGAATTAAGGAGCTGTCTCTGCGGGATTGGAAGCTCAAGGTTTACCTTGTCTCCTGACGCAAACTGGTTACCAGCATCACCCTCTTCTCCCTCAAGGTTCTCATCAAGTCCTACTACAACCACCATTACATCTGAGTAATCCGCGATTGTCTGAACCTCAGAGAGTCTGTCAGGATAATCCTGGTCTGAGAGGTTGCTGATGTTTGGCTTCCACAGATCGCATCCCTCTGAGTAAAGGACTCTTACATCTCCCGCAACTTTGTCCTCGATGCCCTCGAGAACTGTAACAAATCTGGAGGATGTTCCGTGGTAGTTACCCTGAAGGGCTATTCTGGAATCGGCATTTGGTCCGACAACACCGATAGTCTTAAGCTTTGACTTATCAAGCGGGAGAAGTCCGTTATTCTTAAGAAGAACGATACTCTCAGCTGCAGCCTTGCTTGCAACCTTCTGGTGCTCATCGCACTCAACCACTGTAAACGGAATGTTGTCGTACTCAGTCTTGTCAAACATTCCAAGAAGAAATCTTGTTGTGAAGAGTCTTACAGCAGACTCTGTTATCTGCTCCTCAGTAATAAGTCCTGCTCTGTACGCATTCATCATCTTCTGATATGTACATCCGCAGTTAACATCGCATCCCATCTCAAGAGCCAGCTGAACTGATTCCTCAGCAGTTGCTGTAACCTTGTGGTTCTCATGGAAGTCGCGGATAGCCCAGCAGTCGGAAACAAAGTGTCCCTCAAAGCCCCATTTGCCTCTTAAGATATCAACCATAAGTGGCTTGTTGGCACAGCAGGGTTCACCGTTGGTCCTGTTGTAAGCACCCATAACGGCCTCAACATTACCCTCTTTTACACAGGCTTCAAAGGCAGGAAGATATGTCTCCTCCAGATCCTTCTTGCTGGCCTTGGCATCAAAGAAATGTCTGTCGCCCTCAGGACCTGAATGTACAGCAAAGTGCTTGGCACAAGCTGCTGCCTTCATATACTCTCCATCGCCCTGGATTCCCTTTATAAAAGGAACCGCAAGGGTACCTGTAAGGTACGGATCCTCTCCGTAGGTCTCATGTCCGCGTCCCCATCTCGGATCACGGAAAATATTTACATTTGGTGACCAGAAGGTAAGTCCCTTATAAATGTCTCTGTCACCGCGCTTTGACTGCTCATTGTATTTTGCTCTGCCTTCCTCGGCAATAACTTCTCCGACCTCCTTCATAAGGTCTTTGTCAAAAGCTGCTGCCAGTGCAATAGCCTGTGGAAACATAGTAGCTGTGCCGGCTCTTGCTACGCCGTGAAGAGCCTCATTCCACCAGTTGTAAGCAGGAACGCCAAGCCTGTCTATGGCGGGTGAATCATAACGAAGCTGTGATGCCTTCTCTTCGACTGTCATTTTGGCAACCAGCTCTTTTGCCCTTTGTCTTGCTTCTTCTCTATTCATTGCATACCCCTTTTGCTTATGTAATGTTGAAAAAAGTCATTCTTACAAATACTAGTTTATGCTCACGGGCAGGTTTTTTCTTATCACATTTTGGCATCTTATTCTTAAATATGTGAGTCAGTGGTCCATTTGGGACTCTCACTCACACAAAAAAGAGGCTGCGCCATAAAGCGCAGCCCCTAAAGTATCCATTATTGTGGAAGCATATCTGAATCGCCGAAGTACTCAGCCCACTTAGCTGTTCTCTCGTCGATGATAGCCTGTCCGCCTGCTGAAAGGTAATCAGCAATGCCTGCTTCCCATACTGAATCGAAATCAGCAGTTGAAGCAACTACAGCCTGGTCATAAACCTGGTCTCTCTTAGCTGAAAGTGTATCACCTACACCTGCCTCAGCCTCAATAACACCAACGTTAACGTTCTTAGGCTCAAGTCCGTCAGTCTTTGAGATCTTGTCAGCAGCGCTTACAAGCTCAGGATCCTGTCCTGCATAACCATAAGCGATTGAAAGATCTGCAAGCTTCTGATCACCGAAGTATGTTCCGTTACATGTGATCGTGTAGTCAATGTTCTTACCTGAGTTCTGGATAGCATCGCCTTCTGCTGCGATGATCTGGATAGCACCACTCTCAAGAACTTCGTGTGTAACGCCCTCTTCACCTGCCTGGAGATACTTGATTGTCTCAGGCTTTGAAATGAAGTCGAGGTAAAGAAGAGATGCAAGAGGCTCTGTGTTTGTTGTAGGGAAGAAGAGCTTTCTGTCGCCTGCTGAAGAGTAAAGCCACTTAGCATACTTGCCGTCTGCGTTCTGGAAGCAGTCAACTGCTACGAACTTAGCATCAGGACCTACGTTTCTCTGAAGATTAGAGTTGATTGAATCCTCACCGTTTCTGAATACATAATCCCAGTTGTGCTGGAATGCGCCAACATAGCCGGCCTTGATCATATCATCCTCAGTTGTGTCTCCGCTTCCGTAAAGAGCGAAATCCTTCCACATAAGACCATCGTTGTACCACTTGTTAAGGAGCTTAACAGCTTCCTTTGTTGAAGCCTGTGTAACTGCTCTGTCATCAAATCCATTGATGTAGTATTCCTTATCAGTGATCTTAGGATCCATGAATGATGTGATGATGTTAGATGCTCTCCATCCAATATCATAGCTTGTTGAGAAAGGAACCATCTTGGAAGCGTCTTTTCCAAGAAGAGTATCAGCATTGTCTCTGAATGCGATAAGCATGTCCTCGAACTCCTGAGTTGTTGTAGGAGCCTTCATGTTAAGTGCATCGAGCCAGTCCTGACGAACGAAAGTAACGATTCTCTGCTGCTCAGCACGTCTTCCTTCAAGTGCCCAAAGTTCACCTGTCTTAGGATCCTTATCCCATAGCATGTTCTGCTCGCCAAGCCAGTTCCAAAGGTTAGGTGTATCAGCCTTGTACTGCTCAACGAGGTCCTGAAGATCGATAACACCGCCCATCTGAGCATATGTAAGAACTGTAGGATAGCTGTATGTTACGCAGATGTCAGGAGCTTCGCCTGCTGCAAGAAGGTTGTTGATATCATCAACCTCTGTCCATCTTGGAACCTTCTTGAAGGTTACTTCTACGTTGTGCTCCTCGAGCATTCCCTTTTTGATGTACTCTGTGTACATGTTGTTCTCAGGATCTGAACCGCCGTCATTTCCTCTGTCGTAGATCTCTACTGTGATCTTTCTTGTGTCAGCGAACTTACCGTCTGTAAGCTCTGA
>JAFSTR010000168.1 GCA_017445665.1 Butyrivibrio sp.
CGGATCAGATACACTCTTTAACCTTCTTGTTAAGGGCGGAGCTGATAACACAGACTTCACATTCGTAACAGAAGATCAGCAGAAGAAGTTCTTCGAGACAGATCTTCCTGAGGCAGGTGCTAAGTTTGCTCAGTCAATCGCAGACTACTGCACAGCTAAGGGTTATCTTGCAGCTACAGAGGCAGTTGCTAAGGCAGACATCGCTAACGCAATGGCTAACTGGGGCTTTGCTAAGGATAACGAGGACGGAACAATCACAACTGCTGCAACAGGAACAACATTTGATGTTGCCGGCGGATCTGCTCCTACAGCAGAAGATTTCTGGAATGAGATGATGGCATCTTACGAAGGAGATGTTGTTACTCTTTCTGACACAGAGCAGGCTGATTCAGGAATCCTTGATTTCCTTTCAGATGACTACAAGGTTGCTATTGAGACAGGTGATTCTGTAGATCACGTTGAGGGTATTCAGAAGGTTGATGACCACACTGTAAAGATTACTCTTACAGAGGTTGATGCTACAGCTATTTACCAGCTCGCAATCATGGTATCACCTATGCACTACTATGGTGATCCTTCAAAGTATGATTATGACAACAACAAGTTCGGATTTGATAAGGGCGACCTTTCAAGCGTTCGTGCTAAGACAACAACTCCTATGGGAGCAGGCCCTTACAAGTTCGAGAAGTTCGAGAACAAGATCGTTTACATGACAGCTAACGAGAACTACTGGGAAGGCGCTCCTGTAACTAAGAACCTTCAGTTCAAGGTTACATCAAATGCTGATAAGGAGAGCGGTGTAGTTCAGGGTACTGTTGATATTTCAGATCCTTCAGCTTCTAAGTCAGCTCTTGAGCAGATCGCCGGTGAGAACTCAAACGGTGAGATCACAGGTGACAAGCTCACAACTGTACTTACAGACTACAGAGGATACGGATACATCGGTATGAACTCTGAGAATGTTTGCGTAGGCGGAGACAACGGAAGCGAGGCTTCTAAGAACCTCAGAAAGGCTATCGCAACTGTTATTTCAGTTTACCGTGATGTAACAATCGATTCTTACTATGGTGAGGCTGCATCAGTTATCAACTATCCTATTTCTAATACATCATGGGCAGCTCCTCAGGCTTCAGATCCTGATTACAAGGTAGCATTCTCAGTTGATGTTGACGGAAATGATATCTACACAGCAGGTATGAGCGAGGATGAGAAGTATGCAGCAGCTCTTCAGGCAGCTCTTGGATACTTCGAGGCAGCAGGTTACACAGTAACAGACGGCAAGCTTACAGCAGCTCCTGAAGGTGCTAAGATGGGCTACGAAGTAATGATCGGTGGCGGCGGATCAGGTGATCACCCTTCATTCGGTATCCTTACAGCAGCTTCTGAGGCTCTTAAGACAATCGGCTTTGATCTTCAGATCAACGACCTTTCAGACACATCCATCCTTTGGAATGCTCTTGAGGCCGGCACAGCAGAGCTCTGGTGTGCAGCTTGGCAGACAACTCTTGATCCTGATATGTTCCAGATCTATCACTCAGAGGGTGGTAGCGCAGGACATTACAGAATCTACTCAGACGAACTTGATAAGCTCGTTCTTGAGGCAAGAACTGTAACAGATCAGGCAGTTCGTAAGGCTCTTTACAAAGAGGCTCTTGACTATGTTGTTGATTTTGCATGTGAGATCCCTGTATATCAGAGACAGGATTGCAACATCTTCTCAACAGAGAGAATCAATGTTGACTCTATCACACCTGATCAGACAACATACTACACATATCTCAATGAGATCCATAAGATTGCTATGAACTAAGTTTTAGCGGAAAATCCGTAAATTATGCTTTATTTGGTAGCAAATCGCAGTGCACGATCGTGCACTGCGATTTCTGCGCCAAAAGATTTTATTTTTGTTTTTGACTAGATAAGGAGCACCACTACAATGAAGAAGTTTATAATTAGAAGACTACTCATATCTGTCGTTCTTCTATTCTTTGTATCTATGATCATTTATACAATAATGCGTCTGATGCCTACATCTTACGTGGAGACTCAGGCAATGACACTTGCCCAGAGACCCGGATCAAAGTCATATCAGGAGTGGGTTGATCAGCTCAACGCACAGTATGGTCTGGATACCGGCATAGTTCAGGGATATTTCAGATGGTTATCTAAAGCGGTAAGACTGAATTTTGGAGATTCCTGGTATTTCAATCAGCCGGTTCTTCAGAAGTTTTCTGGTGTTATCTGGTATTCATTTGGACTTGGACTTGCAGCATTTATAATCGAGATTCTTATTGCTATTCCTGCGGGAATCATAGCAGCAAGAAAACAGTATTCACTTGCAGATTATGCAATAACAGTTATTGCACTTATCGGTATTTCACTGCCGAGCTTTTTCTTTGCGACAATTTTGAAATATATCTTTTCCATCAGACTCGGATGGGTTGACCTGTACGGTATTGTAAGCCGTATGCATGAATCAATGTCCGATGCAGGAAAAGTTTTAGATATGGTCAAGCATATGATCCTTCCTACACTTACACTGGTTGTTGTAAGTATTGGATCACTTATGCGTTATACACGTGCCAATATGCTCGAAGTTCTTAACTCTGATTACATAAGAACCGCAAGAGCAAAAGGTCTTCCTGAGAATAAGGTTATCAATCACCATGCGTTCAGGAATACACTTATTCCTATCGTTACACTGCTTGGAGGATCCCTTCCCGGACTCTTTGGTGGTGCTATGATCACTGAGACTCTGTATCAGATTCCCGGAATCGGATACACTTTCTATCAGTGCGTAACTCAGGGAGATATTCCGTTTGTTATGTTCTATATGGTATTTATGGCTGTCCTCATTCTTCTGGGCAACCTCATTGCAGATATCACATATGCTCTTGTAGATCCAAGAGTACGAGTAAACTAAGAAAGGAGGAAGAAAAATGGCTAAGGAAAATATAGAGAAAAAAGATATGAGCCTTGATGATGCAAACAGAGTCAGAGTTCTTTCTCCGGGAATGATGGTCTTTAAGAGATTCATCAGAAACAAGCTTGCTATCGTAGGTATCGTTATTATTGTATTCATGTTCCTGTTCTCATTTGTGGGTGGTCTATTAAATCCCTATTCACAGAGTCAGGTATTTTACACAACTGAGCAGATCCTTAAGGATTATGCCGGAGCAACTGCCATAGATCAGTATCAGATCTATCAGGTAGATGGAGCCAAACTTCCATCAGATATTTATTCAAAGACACTTATTGCTGCTTCAACCAAGAAATTTGTATTTGAAACCAGAGACGGTTCACTTCTTGGTCTTGGTGATGTAGGAGAGGGCGTATATCGCATCTTCTCTCTTGAAGAAGTAAACATGCTTCTTAAGAAGAATGCAGCTTATGATGAAGCTGTAGCAGCAGGAGAGAACTTCTTTGTTGATAAAGACGGTAAGACTTATGTCTTCCAGGATAACGGCGATCCGTTCCCTTCTGTATACGAAGCAACTGAGATGGGTATTGCTGCCATGAAATCCTTCACAACATATGAAAAGGATGCCAAGCTTTCATATGAATTCTATGCAGGTGCTCTTTCAGCTATTGCTGATGGAGAGAAGTCTTTCGAGGCAGACGGCAAGACATATGCTGTTGAGGAAGACGTGATCAAGGATGGAAGCACAGAAGTTGCCCTTGTTTCAGATGTAAACTTCAACGCAGCCAATGCAGGTGTATTCATCAGCCCTGCATACAAGGAAGCTGCTATGGATGCCATCGCAGCAGGCCAGTCTTCATTCATGTTTGCTGATGATGACGGAACTGAGATCGAGTACAGGATCGAGAACAAAAACGGCCAGTACACTTTCAGAAGATTCCAGGAGACACGAGTTATCGACACATATGCAAGCCCTTCCGCTAAGCACTGGGTTGGTACCGATGCAAACGGTATGGATCTTCTTGCAAGACTTATGTACGGTGGACGTATTTCACTGCTCATCGGATTTGTTGTAATTTTCATTGAGGTATTCATCGGAATGATCATCGGTGGTATCGCAGGTTTCTTCGGAGGCTGGGTTGATAACCTCCTGATGCGTATAGTTGACGTTGTTTACTGTATTCCTACAATGCCTCTTTACCTGATCCTTGGTTCTATCATGGACTACTATCAGGCCAGCGCTACAACACGTATTTACATGCTCTGCGTTATCATGGCTGTTATCGGATGGGTTGGAATTGCCCGTATCGTAAGAGGACAGATCCTTTCACTTCGTGAGCAGGAGTTCATGGTTGCTGCAGAGGCAACAGGTATCAGTACCTACAGACGTATCTTTAAGCACCTTATTCCTAACGTAGTTCCACAGCTTATCGTATTTGCCAGCATGGGGCTTGGTGATGTAATCCTTGCAGAGGCTACACTTTCATTCTTAGGACTTGGTATCAAGTATCCGGCAGCTTCCTGGGGATCTATCATCAACGCGGTTAATGATTCTTACGTTATGAGCAATTATGTATTTGTATGGCTTCCCGCCGGCGTATTCATCCTGCTTACGGTTCTTGCCTTTAACTTTATAGGTGACGGACTTCGTGATGCGTTTGATCCAAAGATGAAGAGGTGATAAAGATGGCTAAAAAGGATAATTATATTTCTGCCAGGGAGTCGAGAAGGA